>CAZTQF010000008.1:0-15148 GCA_964615255.1 uncultured candidatus Brocadiaceae bacterium
TGCGCCGCGCCGACGTCGCCGTCCGCGAGCAGCTGGGCGCCGTCGAGCAGGCACGTGTGCCGCAGCCACCGACGCACCCGCGCGCCGCCGTGCGGCACGGAGAGCAGCAGCGGCAGCGTCACGCGCCCACGGCCGCGCCGTCGCGGCGCAGGTCGGCCACCCCCACCAGCCCGTCGCGTTCGCGCGCGACCGCCTGCACGCAGCCGAGGTAGAACGAGAACGGCTCGACCTCCCGCACCCCGAAGCCCCGCTTGCGGAGCGCCGCCGGGATGTCCGAGCGCATCCGGGAGGCCTCGAGCGTGACCTGGCCCGTGAGGCTGGTGTGCAGCCGCGGCGCCGAGATCGCGTCCATCAGCGACTGGCTGCGGACGCGGTCGAGGACCTGCGCGACGGCGGAGACGATGCGCTCGCTGCCGGGCGAACCCAGCGCGATCCGCGGCCGCTTGCCCTGGACGACGATCGTCGGCGCGACGCTCGCCCAGGGCACGGCGTTGGGCCGCAGGAAGTAGGGGTGCGAGATGTCCGAGTGCTCGAAGGCACTCATGTAGTTGTTGTAGAGAAACCCCAGCGCGGGGCTGGCCGCGAACGAGCCGTAGACGCGCTCGATCGACTGCGTCAGCGCGACGGCGCAGCCGTCGCTGTCCATCGCCGAGAGGTGGGTCGTCTCCCCGGACGTGCGGACGCGCGACCGGACCTGGCGCGCGACCATGCGCGCGTAGTCGTCGTCGAGCAGGCGGCGGTCCTGGACCTGCTGGAAGAAGTTGGGATCGAACGGCCGGTCGTGCCGGTCGAGCATCGCGCGCCGCACGATCTCGGCGAGGACCAGCGCGCCGTCGGCCGAGTCGGCGCGGCGGCGCTTCTCCGGGAACTGCTCGAGCAGCTTCAGGATGTGCAGCAGCGCGCGGCCCGCGCCCGGCGGCGGCATCGAGAACACGCGCATGCCCTCGAAGCGGCCGCTGACCGGCCGGCGCTCGACCGGCCGGGGGATCTGCGCGAGGTCGTCGAGCTGCAGCAGCCCGCCGTTCGCGTCCATGTCCGCGACGATCGCCGCCGCGGTCTCGCCGAGGTAGAAGTCGTCTACGCCGTGCATGGCGAGCCGCCGCAGCGTCCGCGCCAGCACCGGCTGGCGCAGCACCTCGCCGACCTCGTAGGGGTCGCGGCCAGCTTTGAGGAAGAAGCGACCGGCGCTGCCCGCGCGGAGGTGCTTGAGCTCGCGCTCGGTCAGCCGGCGCTGCAGCGCGGTGACCTCGTAGCCCGCCTCGCACAGCTCGATCGCCGGCGCCAGGACCTCGGGCCACGAGAGCGCGCCGAAGCGCTCTTGAACGTAGGCGAGCACGGCCGGCGTGCTCGGCACGGTCGTCGCGCGGTGGCCGCGGAGCCGCTCCTCCTTGCCGAGCTCGGCGGGCGGCGTGCGGTTCGGCGCGCGCGACGAGCCGTCGACGGCGACCGTCCGGTGGCCGGGGACGTGCAGCAGCATCATGGTCTGACCGCCGAGGCCGGACGCCGCCGGCTCGCACACGCCGAGCGCCAGCGCCGCCGCGACGGCCGCGTCGACGGCGTTGCCGCCCGCTGCGAACATCGCCGCGCCCGCCTCGCTGGCGCGGAAGTGGGCCGTCGCGACGACGCCGCGCCGACCGAGCGCGACCCGCTGCGGGTGGTGCCCCGTCACCGCGCCCCCCGGTCGGCGAGCAGCTGCGCGAGCGTCAGCGTGCGCTGCACGACGCTGATGCGCTCCACGGACTCCTGCGCCGTGAAGACCTCGGTCGCGCTCGGGCCGACGCCGCAGAGCACCGCGACGCCTTCTGGCACGAGGCCGGCCGGCGACGGGGTCAGCGACGAGCTCTCCGAGAACGGCAGCTCCCAGCGCGCGGCGGCGGCCCGCATCGCCGCGATCAGCGGCTCGTTGGCCGCCGCGTGCCGCATCGGCGGACGGTCCACCAGCTGGGTCCAGCGGACCTCGAGGCCGTCGCGCCGCTCGGTCAGCAGCGCGTGCACGTTGCCCGCCACGTAGTCGGCGACGTCGCGGTCGAGGTAGCTGATCACGACCTGCGCCGTGACCTCGTGCGGCAGCAGGTTCGGAAAGCCGCGGCTCCGCAGGTCCGACACCGAGACGCTGACGCGGTCGCGCTTCGAGGACAGCGCGCAGCACTGCTCGAGCCGCTTCCAGGCCCAGCGGAGCACGTCGGGCTGGCGCCCCTCCTGACCGGGGCGGCGCGCCGCGCCGCGGATCCGCAGCTCAAACCTGCGCAGCCCCCTTCGCTGGGTCAGGTAGAGGTCGCCGTCGTTGCCGGGGCGCAGCACCAGGACGCGCGCGGCCCTGCCGGCGGCGGCCCGGATGGCGGCGGCGCTCGCCGCGCAGTCCCGGCCCTCGTCGCCATAGTACATCACGCCGATCGGCGACTTCGACAGCCGACGGCGGCTGCGCAGCGCCTGCAGCGCGAACTCCATCGCGACCAGCGGCGCGCGCGAGCAGCCGACGCCTTCGCCGTGCAGGCGCTCCGGCTCGCGGTGGAACCCCGGCACGAACGCGTCGGCGGGCACCGGAACGTCGAGGTGACCGAGCAGCAGGGTGCCGCCGTCGAGGCCTGCCGCCGTCTCCCACAGCGCGGCGACCGGCGGCTGTTCGTCGATCTCTGCCCGGCGGAGGCCGAGGTCGGTCATCGAGCGGTCCAGCTCGTCGAACACGGCGCGGACGCCGACGGCGTCGTCGGTGCGGCTCGACCTCCGGGTCCAAGCGCCGATGCGCTTCTCGATCCGCTCGCGGCGAGACGTCACCCAGTCCAGCAGCTCGCGGCCGTCGGCGACGCCGTCGCCGGACGCCGGCATGCGCATCGGCGCGGGCGTGCCGAAGTAGCGCGTGCTGGCGACCTCGACGAGGCGGTTCACCAAGCCGCAGAAGTCCAGCCCAGCGGCCTCCGCAGCGGCCACGTAGGAGCCGTGTTCGCCGAGGCTCGGCAAGCTGTTGATCTCCAGGATGTGCGGGGCGCCGGCCTCGTCGAGCCGCATGTCGACGCGGGCGCAGTCGAGGCAACCGAGCGCGCGGAACGCGTCGGCTGCGAGCTCTTTGACCCGCGCCGCGGTCCGCTCGTCGAGCTCTGCCGGACACTGGACCCGCACCTCGCGGCCGGACTTGCGGGTCTTGTCCTCGTAGGTGTAGATCTGCGGCCCGTCGCCGAACAGCAGCTCGGCGGGCGGCAGCGTCTCGACGCTGACGCCGTTGCCGATCACGCCGACGTTGACCTCGCGGCCGCGGATGTAGCGCTCGACCAGCACCGGCTGCCGGAACCGCTCGAAGATCTGGCCGGCGGCCTCGCGTAGCTCGTCCTCGTCGTGGACGACCTGGATGCCGAACGACACGGCCTCGTTGCGCGGCTTGACGATCAGCGGAAATCGGAGGTCTTGCACCCGATCGTTCGGGCCCTGCAGCACCGAGAACGCCGGCGTCGGCAGCCCGTGCTGCACGAAGATCATCTTGGCGATGACCTTGTCGAGCGCGAGCGAGTGCGCCATCGGCCCGGAGCCGACGTAGGGGATCCCGACCATCTCCAGGATGCCCGGCACGTGCGTGTAGCGCGCCTGGCCCTGGATGCCGTAGGCGAGGTTGAAGGCCATGCCCGGCCGCTCGCCCTTGACGACGCGCGGCATGAAGTCCTCGAGGTTGGCGATCAGGTCCTTGTCGCCCTCGAAGGCGACGACCTGGTGGCCGCCCTGCTTGAGGCAGCCGACGATCCGGTGGATCGCGCTCAGCCCGTAGCGCTCCTGGTTGCGGGTCCCGAACTCGTTGATGACCCGCTGGGACTTGGTGTTGTAGATGACGGCGACCTTCATGTCGGTGCGGGGCCCGGGGCCAGCGGCGGCTGGGCGCGCGCCGCTGGCAATCGCCGTGCCGCGCATCCATGGCCGCGGCCTCGCCCGCGCCCGGCGGTTGCACTAGGCTCCGCCGGCCATGCTGGCCCGACTCGCCCTGGCCGTCGCCGACGACGCCCTCCGGACCCGGCTGCGGGAGCTCGCCTCGACGCCCGACACGGTCGTCTCGGAGCTGCGCACCGCGGCCGGACTCGCCGCGCGCTCAGAGGACCACGACCTGCTCGTGGTCGACGCCAAGACGCTCGGCGACGACGGCCCCCAGGCGCTGGCCGGGCTCCGGGCCGGGGGCAACGCGCCGGAGATCCTGGTGGTCGCGGACGTGCTCGTCGAAGAGCGAGCGGCGCTGCTCGCCGCAGGCGCGATCGCCGTCGTCCCGGACCGGCTCCCCGACGAGCCGTTCCTCGAAGTGCTCAGCGCGCTCGTCGAGCGGCGACGTGAGGCACTCGAGTTGCAGCGCGTCGCCGACGCCGCAGCCGAGCACGCGCCCGATTTCGGCGAGTTCCTCGCTGTCAGCCCCAGCATGACCAAGCTCCTCCAGATCGCCCGGAAGCTCAGCCGCTCGGACAGCACGATGCTGATCCTCGGCGAGACCGGCGTCGGCAAGGAGCGCCTGGCGCGGTCGATCCACTCGCAGGGCAGCCGGGCGGGCGGCCCGTTCGTCGTGCTGAACTGCGGGGCCGTGCCGGAGTCGCTCCTCGAGACCGAGCTGTTCGGGCACGAGCGCGGGGCGTTCACTGGGGCAGAGCGCGCCCACCGCGGACACTTCGAGCTGGCGCACCGCGGCACGATCTTCCTCGACGAGATCGGCGAGCTGCCGCTGCACCTCCAGGTCAAGCTCCTGCGCGTCCTCCAGGAGCGCACCATCCAGCGCATCGGCGGCGAGAAGGCGCAGGCGGTCGACGTGCGCATCATCGCCGCCACCAACCGCGACCTGCAGACCGAGATGCAGGAGAAGCGCTTCCGCAGCGACCTCTACTACCGGCTCAACGTGGTCACCCTCTCCGTCCCGCCGCTGCGCGAGCGCCGGGAGGACATCCCGCGGCTGGTCGACACCTACTTCCAGCAGTTCTGCGCGCAGATGGCGACGCCCGCCCGCTCGGTGTCCGCCGAGGCGATGCTCGCCCTGCAGAGCTACGACTGGCCGGGCAACATCCGCGAGCTGGTCAACGTCGTCGAGCGGGCCGTGCTGCTGTGCGACGGCGAAGAGGTGACGCCGGCCGACTTCCCCGACGCCGTCACGGCAGCGGCGCTCCCCGAACCGGACGCGCGCGAACTGCCGGCCACAGCGGGCCGAGGCGACCTCGCCGAAGCGCTCGACGCGACCTGGCTCGACCGGCCGCTCGCCGAGGCGCGCCACGCCTGGAACGCCCGGATGGAGCGCGCGTACCTGTCCGGCCTGCTGCGCGAGACGCGCGGCCGGGTCGGCGCGACCGCCGCGCGGGCCGGGATCGACCCGCGCTCGCTCTACACGAAGATGAAGCAGCTCGGCCTCCGCAAGGAGGAGTTCCGGGACTGACCGCGCCGCCGGTACTCCGTTGAGACTGGACTCGCCGCGCCGTCGACGTAAGGTCTTGGGCCATGCGACTGCAGCCTTCTGCCACTCTCTGCGCCTTGCTGCAGCGCCAAAGCCCCACTTGACCGAGCACCGGCCGTATGGCGGTGGCACGGTCGTGCTGCGTCTCTTCGTGAGCTGCAGAGCCGTGGTGTCCGTCGCGCAACCGGCCGACGACATCACCGATGCAAGATCCGAACGCATGCAGCAAGGGAGCGCAGTGCTCCTGTAGCCCACCCGACGCGGCCGGGCCCCAGACCGGCGTCGACCGCCGCAAGTTCCTGACCGGCGCCGCGGCCGCGGCCGTCGCCGGCGGCGCCGCGGCGCAGACCCCGCAGGACCCGGTGCGCAGCGACCTGTTCCTCAAAGAGGAGCACTGGAGAGAGCGCATGCAGGCGCCCGACGACGGCAAGAAGTACGGCTGGGTGGTCGACGTGCGCCGCTGCTTCGGATGCCACGGCTGCGAGGTGTCGTGCAAGGCCGAGAACGACGTGCCGCTCGGCAGCTACATCCGTCAGACCATCTACCACGACTACGAAAAGCCGCAGGGCGGCCTCGCCCGGATCATGGTTCCGATGGCGTGCCAGCACTGCGAGGACGCCCCGTGCATCAAGGCGTGCCCGTGCGGCGCGATGCACAAGGGCGCTGGCGGCTCGGTCCAGGTCGACTACGACTCGTGCTCGGGCCACGGCGCCTGCAAGGACGCCTGCCCCTACGGCGCGATCTACATCGACCCGGTCGCCAACCAGGCGATCAAGTGCCACAACTGCACCCACCGCGTCGACGTCGGCATGGACCCGGCGTGCGTGTCGACCTGCCCGAGCGAGGCGCTCTACTTCGGCGACCTCAACGACCCCGAGTCCTCGGTCAGCAAGATGAAGGCGAAGCTCGAGTCCGAAGACGAGCTCGGCCAGCTCCGCCCAGAGAAGGGCACCAAGCCGCGGATGTGGTTCGGCCACAGCAAGGACCGCCCGATCGAGGAGTTCGAGCCCAAGATCCCGAAGGAGGGCGAGAGCTACCACAACGACGCCTACAGCGTCTACCACTGGAAGAAGGGAGGTGCGGAGTGAGCAACGCCGACCACCACGACCCGCAGCGCAGCCGCCGCGGGTTCCTGAAGCTCGGCGCCGCGCTCGCCGCGGGCTCGACCGTCGCGGCCTGCGCCGGCTCGCCGCGCAGCCAGCAGCGCGGACTCGACATGGCGTCCAAGGAAGACAGCCTGCGCATCTGGGAGCAGGGCAAGGGCGTGCCCTACGAGCTGGGCGACCAGCACATGCCTGGCGTCTGCCAGCTGCCCGGCCCCAACCGCAAGGTGCGCTTCCCCGATCCGGACAAGTACAAGGGCACGACCAAGGTGCACGGCATGTGCCAGCTGTGCTCGACGGTCTGCGGCATCACCGGCCACGTGAAGGACGGGCGCATCCTCAAGGTCGAGGGCAACCCGATGGACCCCAACTCGCGCGGCAAGCTGTGCGCGCGGGGCCAGGCGGCGCTCAACCACCAGTACCACCCCGAGCGCCTGCTCTACCCGCTCAAGCGGGTCGGCCCGCGCGGCGGCGGCAAGTGGCGCCGCATCACCTGGGAGGAGGCCTACGACGAGCTCGCGACGCGGCTGAAGAAGGTCCGCGAGTCCGGCAAGCCCGAGGAGTTCGCCTTCCACCAGGGCCGCAACCGCAGCAAAGACGCCGTCAACCGCTTCCTGCGCGCGTTCGGCACCAACACCGCGCTCAACCACCGCGGCCTGTGCTCGGCCTCACGCCGCGCCGCGGCGCTGACGTATCTGTTCGAGTCCGACTGGGACCTCGGCGACTACGAGCGCTCGAAGTACATCCTGAACTTCGGCTCCAACATGTTCGAGGCGCACCAGGGCCACGTCGCCGGCGCCCAGCGCATCCAGCGCGGCCGCTTCGACAACGGCGCCAAGCTGGTGACCTTCGACGTGCGGATGTCGAACACGGCCGGCAACAGCGACGAGTTCTACATGCCCGCGCCCGGCACCGACGGCGCCGTCGCGCTCGGCATGGCGCACACCATCATCAGCGAGAAGCTCTACGACGCGGAGTTCTTCCGAGACTGGGCCAACGTGCCGCTCGAAGAGCTCTGGGAGCAGATCCAGCAGTACACCCCGGAGTGGGCCGAAGAGACCTCGACGATCCCCGCCGAGACGATCCGCCGCATCGCGCGCGAGTTCGCGGCGGCCGCCCCCGCCGCGACCACGATGTGCAACCGCGGCTCCAGCGCGCACGTCAACGGCTACACCAACGACCGCTGCATCATCCTGCTCAACGTGCTGGTCGGCTCGGTCGGCAAGCCGGGCGGGCTCTGCTGGATGTGGACCGGCGGCTACGACAAGAAGCGGTTCCCCGAGCCGAAGATGCCGCCGTCACCCAAGACGAAGTCACTGCTCGCCGACCCGCCGGAGTTCGTGCTCTCGAACGTCTGGAACAAGATGAAGGTCGGCGAGATCGTCTACCACTACCTGCAGCAGGACCGCGCGCGGATCCAGCTGTACATGACCTACAACATCGACTCCCCGCTCACCTGGCCGGAGACGAAGACGACCAAGAACGTCCTGCTCGACGAGGACAAGATCGGGTTCCACGTCTGCATCAACCCGTTCCTCAACGAGACCGCGTCGTTCGCGGACATGGTGCTGCCGTGGGCGACCTACATGGAGCGCTGGGACGTCGACGCGCGCGGCGCCTACAACCTGAAGCCGTACCTCTCGATGCGCCGACCGATGGTCGAGGGCCTCGGCGAGTCCAAGGACGTGCGCGAGATCTTCGCCGAGTTGGCGCATCGCATCGGCCCGGACATGGCGCAGTGGTACCCGGAGAAGACCGACATCCGGGCCTACATGGAGAAGCACACCGCGAAGGTGCCCTACGACGCGTCCAAGTACGACTCGCCGATGGCGTTCCTCGAGGCCGAAGGCGCCTACGAAGACCCTGAGCAGAAGCCCTACTTCGCGCCGTACCTCGAGCCGCTGACCGCGGACGAGATGGCCGGCAGCGAGACCGACCCCGAGACCGGCATCATCACCAAGGACGGCTTGGGCATCGGCATCCTGCACCAGGGCAAGCCGGTGCGAGGCTTCAAGACGCCGTCACGCAAGCTCGAGGTGAAGTCGGACTTCGTGCCGATGCTCGGCCGCAACGAAGACGTCAGCAAGCTCGCGGCGCTCGCCAACAGTAAGGGCAAGAACCGCCCCGCCTACCACAAGGGCCACGAGTACGACCTGCCCGCGTGGCCCACCTGGACCCAGGTCGAGGAGCACGTCGGCATGGCCGACGACGAGCTCGTCATGACCTCGTTCAAGTGGAACGTGCACAACCACGGCCGCACCGCCAACCTCAAGTGGTGCTCCGAGATCGTGCACAGCAATCCGGCGTGGCTGCACCCGGACACCGCGGCGAAGTTCGGCGTCAAGGACGGCGACTTCGTGCGGCTGAAGGCCTGGCGCAGCAAGCACATCGACAACATGGCGCCCAAGCTCGGCCTCGGCCAAGGCGAGGTCGACGGCGAGCTCGAGCTGCCGATCTACGTGACCAAGGCCGTGCACCCCAAAGCCATCGCGATCAGCAACTCGCTCGGCCACTTCGCCTACACGTCGGTCGCGCAGGCCAAGCGCCGCCGCGACCTCGGCGACGAGGCCGAGGGCTACGAGAACCAGGCGATGCGCGACGCCGACTGGGAGCGCAACATGTGGTGGGAGGACCGGTCGGGCGGCGACCCGGAGAAGTGGGTGCAGAACACCGGCAACGGCTGGGCGCAGAACAACGTGCTGCCGATCTCTCCGGACCCGATCTCGGGCCAGCAGGCGTTCAACAGCACGGTCGTCCGGGTCACCAAGGTCACGTGAGCGACGACGAGGCCACCGGCGCCATGACGGCAGCGGCCCGACTGTTCGGGCGGCTGCTGTTGCGCGAGCTCGACGCGCCGACGCTCGCCGAGCTCCGCCAGGACGACGTCTGTGACGCGTTGGCTGCGCTCGACGTACCTGTGCCCGACGACGCCGCGCTGCCCGCGCTCGCGCAGCGCTACTTCGAGCTGTTCCTCCACCCTGACGGCGCGCTGCCGCCGGTGCAGTCGCTCTGGCACAACGGGCAGTACGACGGCGACCCTGCCGCCAGCGTCCGCCGCGTCGCCGACGCGGCGAACCTCGCGCTCACCGACAACGCGCGCGGCGCAGCACCCGACCACCTCGGCTGCGTGCTGATCCTGTGGGCGGAGCTGCGCGAGCCGCGCCCCGAGTTGGCAGACGCGCTTCGTAGACACCACTTCGCCTGGGCCGAGCTCGCCCTGCAACACACCCTCGCGGACGACGGCTTCTACGGCGCCGTCTGCCGCGCCACCCTCTCCTTCGTGCGCCAGCTGCGCGCGAGCGAGGGCTGAATCCGACTCCCTACCCACCCACTCCATCCGAGAACGACCGTGAATCGACCCGTGACCGCCACAGCGCAGCTGCTGGCTGCTGCAGCCGCCCTCTCTCTCTCGTGCTCGACGCTGCTCGCCCAAGATCCTCCGGAGGCTCCGTTCCGGATCGACGAGTGGCTCGGCGGGCCGAGCTGGATCAAGTTCAGCGGCCGCCACCGCACCCGCTACGAGTCGCTCGACAAGCAGTTCCGCGCCGGCAACCGGCCACAGAGCGAAGACCAGTGGTTCGTCCGCACGAGCCTGCGCGCCGACCTCGACTTCGGCACCCTGGGGGGCACGGCCGAAGTGATGGACTCGCGCGCGTGGGGCGACGACGCCGACCGCCAGGCGAGCACCGCCTTCGTCAACACCACGGACATCGTCGAGGCCAACGCGATCTACAACTTCGACGCGGCCCCCGGCCACACCAGCCGCCTGCTGGCGGGCCGCTACACGATGTCGCTCGGCAGCCGGCGGTTCGTGATCCGCAACGGCTTCCGCAACACGGTCAACACCTTCACGGGCCTCGACTACCTCTGGCAGGACGACAAAGGCCAGCAAGCGCGGCTGTTCTGGACCATGCCCGTCCGCCGGCGCCCGTTCGACGCGCCTTCGCTGCGGGACAACAAGTTCGAGTGGGACGACCAGGACAAGGACCTGCAGTTCTTCGGCGCGTTCACGTCCCGCAACGTCTCCGACCGCGTCAAGCTCGAGAGCTACGTCTACGGCCTGCGCGAGGACGCGCCCGACTCCGCCAACCGCCGCCTCGTCACGCCGGGGCTCCGCGTGCATCGGCCGTCCAAGAAGGGCGACTGGTACGGCGAGGCCGAGGTGGCGCTTCAGGGCGGCACCTCCCAGGCGAGCAAGGCCAGCAGCGTGGACCTCAACCACCAGGCGTGGTTCAGCCGCGTCGCGCTCGGCTACCGCTGGGACTCGCGCTACGACTGGACGGTGCTGGTGGCCTACGACTACGCGTCCGGTGACGAGGACCCGAATGACGGCGACAACAACCGCTTCGACAGCCTCTACGGCGCGCCGCGCTTCGAGTACTGCCCCACCGGCCTGTGGGGCTTCGTGCAGCGCACGAACTTCAAGACGCCCGAGCTGCGCGTCTCGTTCCGCCCCACGGAGCGGTCTTGGATCATGCTCTCCGCGCGCGACCTGCACCTCGCGTCCGCGACGGACGCCTGGGCCAAGTCCAACGTCCGCGACCCGAGCGGCGCGTCGGGCGACGACGTCGGACAGCAGTACGAGCTGCGCGCGCGCTACGACTTCCTGAAGAAGAACATGTTCTTGGAGGTCGGCGGCGCCTACCTCGTCAGCGACAGCTTCTTCGAGCGTGCGCCGAACGCGCCCAACGGCGGCGACCGCAAGATGGCCTTCGTCGAGATGCGCTGGACCTTCTGAGCCGCGCAGCTCAGGTCGCCATCGCGATCCAGATCGTGCGCCGCGGCCCCTTGGTGCGCCGCGCCTTGACGTGGTGCGCGCGCACCTGGAAGCGGCCCTTGCGGAGGCGGGCGTCGAAGGTCGCGTCGTCGCCTGACGACCAGACCCCGAGCACGCCGCCTTGCTTGAGCACGCGGCGGATGAGCTTGAGCCCCGGCCGGCCGTAGAGGCTGTCGTTCGCCGGCCGCGACAGGCCTTCGGGGCCGTTGTCCACGTCCAGCAGCACGACGTCGTAGGCGCCGTCGGCGGCCACCTCCAGGTGCGCGCGCACGTCTCCCTGGTGCAGCGCGACCCGCGGGTCGTCGAGCGGTCGGCCCGCGCAATGCCCGAAGAGCTCGCGGTTCCAAGAAACGACCTCAGGCACCAGCTCCACCACGTCGACGCGGCCGCGCGCGGGCGCCAGCGCCAGCGCGCGCGCCAGCGTGAAGCCCATGCCGAGTCCGCCGACCAGCACGCGGGGCGCCTTGCGCGCACCGAGGCGCTCGAGCGCCAGCTCGGCCAGCATCTCCTCGGAGCCGAAGACCCGCGAGCTCATCAGCTCGGTGTGGTCGATCCAGACCTCGTAGGCGCCGTCGTGGTGGTAACAGCGGAGCTGCCCCTCGTGCCCGGGCACGGCGGCGGTGGCGATCAGGTCCCGTGGCTTCACGCGTTCAGTATGTCGCGCCGAGGACGTGCGACAACCGCGAGGGGTCGTCGTAGCATGCCTGCGGAGAACTCACAGATGTTCCTACTCGACCGACTGCGCAGACGGAGCCGGCCCGGCGACCACCACAAGGACCAGGTCCACTACCTCACCACCCTCCGCGGCGTGCTGGGCATGCTGCGCAACCCCGAGGGCACCGAGTCGGTCTTCGACATCGAGGACGGGCTCAAGGACACGCGCGCCGCCGAGGGCGTGGTCGCGCGCGTCTGCCGGGACGCCGAGGTCGCCGCGATGATGCGCGCGCGCTACCTCGCCGAGCCGGTCGACATCGACGCGCTCGAGCAGCTGCCGCCGGGCACGCTCGGCCACGCGTTCGCCCGGCACATCCTCGACCACGGCTTCGACCCCGACTACTACCGCAAGCTCGCGGTCGAGACGGACCTGGACTGGGTCATGATGCGGATGCGCCAGACGCACGACATCTGGCACGTCGTGCTCGACATCGACACCAGCCGCCTCGGCGAGATCGCGGTCAAGGCGTTCGAGCTTTCCCAGACGTGGCGGCCGCTGTCGGCGGTGATCACGTGCGGCGGCATGATGCGCTACCTGATGAAGGAGCCGGAGCAGCTGGGCGACGTGATGCAGCACATCAGCCACGGCTACCAGCTCGGCCGCGCCGCCAGGCCGTTCCTCGCCCAGAAGTGGGAGCACGGCTGGGAGCGCACGCTGCAGGACTGGCGGCGCGACCTCGGCCTGCCCGCGGAGATCCCGGCCGCGGGCCTGCTCGAGCCGCCGCGCAAACCGCAGGAGGGCTGATTGGCGCTCGCGCGCGACGTCCCGAACTTCGAGGCGTTCTGGCCGGTCTACCTGCGCGAGCACCGCTGCGTCCGGTGCCGCCTCGTGCACTACCTCGCCGCGCTGACCGTCGTGGCGCTGATCACGACCAGCGCCTGCGCCGAGTGCTGGTGGCTGCTGTGCGCTGCGCCGCTCGCCGCCTACGGGCTCGCGTGGTTCGGGCACTTCGTGTTCGAGAAGAACCGCCCGGCGACCTGGGTCTACCCGCTGTGGTCGCTGCGCGCCGAGTGGCGCATGTGCGGGCTGGCGCTGACCGGCCGGCTCAAGCCGCACCTGGACCGACACCTGCGAGGAGAAGGAGACGGCTGACGGCCCCGCACGTCAGCTGGTCGCGCGCCGATCGAGGTGCGTGTAGCCGCCGTCGACATACAGCAGCTGGCCGGTCGTGTGCGAGCTGCGCGGCGACGCCAGGAACACGACCGTCGCGGCGATCTCCTCGGCGGTCGTGAACCGCCGCTCGAGCGGCACGGAGCGCTCGATGCGGGCCCGCTCGCCGTCGGGGTCAGGCTGGCCCCCGAGCCAGGACGCGTAGAGCGGCGTCCAGACCTCGGCGGGCATCACGGCGTTGACGCGCACCCCCGCGCCTGCCAGCTCCAGCGCCCACTCCCTTGTCAGCGCCATGACGCCGCCCTTGGCCGCAGCGTATCCCGACGTGCCGCCCTGCCCGGTCACGGCGACCTTGGAGCCGACGTTGACCACGCTGCCGCGCGCGCGAATGAGCGCCTCCCGGCACGCCCGCGTCGTCTCGTAGACCTGGACCAGGTTGGTCTGCAGCGAGGCGACGAACGCGTCTGCGCCCGCAGCCAGCCCGACGCCGTCGTTGCGGCCCGCGTTGTTGACCAGCACGTCGATCGCGCCGAAGCGCTCGACGGCCTCGCGCGCGGCGCGCGCGCACGTCTCGGCGTCGGTCAGATCGCCCTGCACCAGGTGCACGCCGTCTTCGGGGCAGCGGTCCCGGTCGACGACCACGACCCGCGCTCCCTCGGCGCCGAGCGCGGCGACGATCGCGCGGCCGATGCCGCTGCTGCCGCCGGTGACGACGGCGACCTTTTCGCGCAAGCCGAGGTCCATGCAAAGAGTCTAGGCCGTGGCGGGGCGCCGCACGAGCGCGGCCGCCTCCTCGTGGAGGCCGTTGGGGTGCGGGATCCGGCCGAGCTCGTCAGGCCACTGCCACCGCGCGCCGTCGAACAGCTCGCGCATCGCGGGGACCGGGCAGTCGAAGGGCGGGCCGCCGTCCTCGCCGGTCTGCATGAACAGGGCGAACAGCGTCCCGCCCGGCTTGAGCCACGTGGCGAGCCGCAGCTCGTAGGCGGCGCGGTAGATCGGGTCGAGCGCGCACAGGCACGTCTGCTCGTAGATGGCGTCGAACGGCTGCTCGGGGCGCCAGTTCATCAGGTCTGCGTGCACGACGTCGGCGACGAGGCCTGCCTCGTCCAGCCGGGTGCGCAGCGCCTCGACCGGCTGCTGCGCGATGTCCACCGCCGTGACCTCGCAGCCGTGGCGCGCGAACTCCAGCACTTCGTGGCCGTTGCCGCAGCCGGGCACCAGCACGCGACCGTTCGGGACCGCGCCGACGGCGAGCCACGCCCGGGCGGCCGGGCTGGCCTCGCCGCGGTCCCAGCCGGTGCGGCCCGCCTCGTAGCGCTCCTCCCATGCCGCGCGGCGCGCGTCGTCGTCTGCCATGGCGGCGACGTTACACTCCGCAGATGGGCGCCGTCGAAGCGATCTACCTGCGGCCGGGCGCGCGCGTCCCGGTCCGGAGCGTGCCGCGCGCGGTGGCGCGCGCGGGCGAGGGGCTCGAGGGAGACCACGCCGGCGGCGGCCGGCGCCAGGTGACGATCCTGTCCCTCGAGGCGTGGCGCGAGGCCTGCCGCGAGCTCGGCGCGGACCTGGACCCAGGCGTGCGCCGAGCCAACGTGCTGGTCTCGGGCGTCGACCTGCGCGCGTGCCTCGGCCGGCGGCTGCGGCTGGGGACGGTCGAGGTCGAGGTGCTCGGAGAGACGCGGCCCTGCGAGCTGATGGACGACGACGGCCGGATCGGGCTCGACGCCGCGCTCCGCAAGGGCTGGCGGGGCGGGGTCTTCGGCGCGGTGCGCACCTGCGGGACGCTCGCGGTCGGAGACCCCGTCCAGCCCGAGAGCGCCGACCCGTAGCTGGCAGAAGATGCACTATATCGCAGCATCCGACACGATCGGGATGCGATATCCTGCTTGCGCACGGTGGAAGTCCGAGAGAAACTCCGACTTCTCCGCCCGCTCTCACACGGCACTCCGCATGACCGACTTCAACCGACACCCGGACACCTACCACCACTGGAAGCTCGAGTTCGACGGCGACGTCGCGCACCTGCGCATGAACGTCACCCCGGA
>CAZTQF010000008.1:15158-16348 GCA_964615255.1 uncultured candidatus Brocadiaceae bacterium
CACCCGTTCCGGGACGGCTACGAGCTGAAGCTCAACAGCTACGACCTGTCGGTGGACATGGAGCTCGCCGACGCGATCCAGCGGCTGCGCTTCGAGCACCCGAACGTCAAGGCGCTGGTCGTCGGCAGCGGCCAGGAGCGCGCGTTCTGCGCCGGCGCCAACATCGTGATGCTCAAGAGCAGCACGCACCCCTTCAAGGTCAACTTCTGCAAGTTCACCAACGAGACGCGGCTCAGCCTCGAGGACTACAGCCAGAACTCCGGCGTGCGCTCGATCTGCGCGATCAACGCCGCTTGCGCCGGCGGCGGCTACGAGCTGGCCCTGGCCTGTGACGAGATCCACCTCGTCAACGACAACAACTCCGCGGTCTCGCTCCCCGAGGTCCCGCTGCTCGGCGTGCTGCCCGGCACCGGCGGCCTGACGCGCCTGGTCGACAAGCGCAAGATCCGCCGCGACCACGCCGACGTGTTCTGCACGCTCGCCGAGGGCCTGCGCGGCAAGAAGGCGCTGAAGTGGAACTTCGTCGACGCGATCTGGCCAAAGTCCAAGTTCCACGACTCGGTCGGCGCGCGCGCCGCCGAGGTCGCCGGCGAGGCGAAGGACAAGGGCGCGAGCAAGGGCATCGAGCTCAAGCCGATCTCGTTCGAGAAGAGCGAGGAAGACGGCCAGACCACGATGAAGTGGGAGCACGTCACGGTCACGCTCGAGCCGGGCAACCGCGTCGCGCGGATCACGATCACCGGGCCGATCGGCGACCAGCCGAAGGACGGCGCGGGCTTCGAGGCCGCCGGCTGCGACACCTGGGCGATCAAGGCGTGGCGCGAGTTCGACGACGCGCTGCTGCAGCTGCGCTTCGACTACGAAGAGATCGGCCTCGTCGTGCTCGAGACGCGCGGCGACCGCGCGGCGCTGATCGAGCTCGAGAAGACGCTCGACCAGAACCAGGACCACTGGCTCTGCAACGAGATCCTGCTTCACACGGCGCGCGTCTGCCGCCGCTGGGACCTGATGGCCCGCTCGACCTACGCGCTCGTCGACGAGAAGGGCTGCGCCGCGGGCGCGTTCCTCGAGCTGATGATGGCCTGCGACCGCATCTACGCGCTCGACGAGGACGCCGTCGAGTTCGTCGTCGGCCCGCTCAGCGACGGCGACCTGCCGATGAGCCACGGCCTGAGCCGCCTGCACAACCG
>CAZTQF010000009.1:0-15796 GCA_964615255.1 uncultured candidatus Brocadiaceae bacterium
GCGGGCCGCGCGGCGCTACTTGCGCGCGCGGAGCCAGGCGAGCTCGACGACGTCCCCGTCCGCGCGCTCGATGACCGGATCGAGGCGCAGCTGGCCGATCACGCCCTCGTAGAGGGGATGCCGCGACAGGTCGATGGTGTAGGTCCGCATGCGGCCGTCGGGCTTGACGCGAAAAGTCACGCGACGACTGGCGTCGATCGCACCGCCCGGCCGCGCGAAGAACAGCTCGCCCTCGCGACCCTTCGTCCGGTACGCCGCGCGCAGGTAGAGCTTCTTGACCTTCTTGGCCTCGAAGTGCACCGGCGCGGTCACGATGTGGGGGTCGTCTTGGTCGAGCGTCAGCCGCCAGGCGCCCTCGTAGGGCGGCGCTTCGTCGCGGAGCCGGAACGGCACGCAGTGCGCGCGGTCTCTGCCGAAATCGAAGGCAGGCCGCGGGTCTCCTCGCTGCGACGTTGCATACGCGCGGATCTCCTCGAGGTCGCCGACGACCAGGGTCGCCTGCGCCTCGTAGACGATGTCGTGGTCGAGGACCTCGGTGTGCAGGGGAGCGAGGTAGCCGGTAGAGGCGTCGCCCGGCCCACCCTGCCCCTTGGGCCCGTGAAAGCCCCCCACGGTCAACAGCGCGTCCGGGTGGACCACGCCGACGCCGAAGCCGTCGTCGTCGACGAGCGCGGACCAGCGCTCCGTGCTCGTCCAGTATTCCCACGGCGGTCCGGCGTTGACGATCTCGGTCATCGGGCGGCCGCGGAACGGCTCCGAGCCTGTGTAGGAGAACAGCCGGTGCAGCCGCCCGATCGTGTAGACGGCGGGCAGCTCCTGGTGCTGTGCTGCAAAGCGGGTCTTGTCTGCCCGCGAGTTCTCGAGCCGCGTCTGAAGGTGCACGCGGTTGCCGTCGAGGCGCACGCGCGTCTCGAAGACGCAGTCGCCAGGCACGCCGTCGAGCGCCCACTGCATCGGCACGCAGCGTGCGCGGAGCTCGTCGCCTACGCGCTCGAGCGACAGCAGCTGCGGCCGGTTGCCGAAGACGTCGCCCGCCTGGATCGGGTTCCACCCCCAGCCAGGCCAGCCGTCGTGCATCTTCGCGCCATCGGGCAAGAACGGCTTGGGGCCCGAGTAGTAGGACTGCTGCACGTACCGGCCGAGGTCGCGCACGTTGATCAGGTTGTCGTCCTCGCCTGCGCGGCTCAGGTATGCGATCGCGCCGCCGTGCGCGCGCGAGAGCCCTACGCGCACGACGCCGTTGTCGAGCAGCGCCAGGTCTTCTTGCGCCGCCCCCTGCGCGCACACCGCCGTGATCGGGGCCAGCAGCGACATCGCGGCGCGTGAGAGCACGATCACGCCCGCTCAGCCTTGCCGCTGCTCGAACCGATCGATGACCTCACGGAACGAGGCCGGCACCGGCTGCGGCTGGAAGTCGTCGCCGATCGCGCAGTGCACCGTGTGGCCTTCGGCGACCAGCACGTTGCTCCGGCGGTTACGGATCCGGAACTCGAAGCGAATGCTCGCCGTCCGGATCTCGGCGACGCGCACCTCGATCTTGAGCACGTCGTGCAGGCGCGCCGGCGACCGGAAGTCCAGGTGTGCGCTGACGACGACGTTGTCAAAGTCGCGGATCGGACGGTTGCCCTCGGTCAAGCCGAGGTTGAAGAGGTAGTCGACGCGGCCGACCTCGAGGTAGGTGAAGTAGTTGCCGTGGAAGACCACGCCCATCGCGTCGGTCTCGGGGAGACGGACGCGCACCTCGGTGCTGAAGTGAAAGTCGGAGTTGCTGCTCACCGCGCGGTCACCATACCCCAGCGGCCGCCTCGGCGACGCCTCCCGCTCACGACAGCGCGTCCTCGACCAGGGTCTCGTCGAGGGTCCCGTGCGCCTCCAGCATGTCGGCGACGCGGCAAACGTGCTCCCAGGCGACCTCGTTGAGCAGCTCGAAGCGCACGTCCGCGATCCAGCCGTGCAGCGTCTGATCGCGCTCGCCCTGCGGGACCACCAGCAGCGCGCGCTCGACCTCCTGCCAATCCGCCCGCCACGCGGTCAGCGCGTCCAGCAGCGAGGCCTCGCCCCGCCACCAAGCCTCGGCGACCGGCCCCGCGAGGGCGACCATCGCCGAGCGACGCGCCCGCTCGACCGGATCGAGGCCGACCCACTCGATGGCGGTCTGCCCCATCAGCTCCTCTTCGTCCTGCTCGATGCTCGCGCCGACCACGCGGCCGCCCAGCAGGTGCGCCATGAGCACGTGGCCGGCTTCGTGGTAGGCCGCCGTCGTCGGGTCGAGGTCGTCAGGGTCGAACATGGAATCCGGGACATCCTTGGCATAAGTGCGCGACGTCCGGCTGGAGTTCGCGGGGATCCTCCGCTGGATTCGCCTAGACTCCCCGCCACACAACGACCCCCAAACCAGAAAGGAACCAGACCATGATGAAGTCCGTCCTCGCCGTCGCCTGCGCAGCTGCCCTGAGCTGCGGCCTGCAAGCCCAGGTCTCCGGCAGCATCAACCGCGGCGCCGCCAAGGTGACCAACTCGATCGAGATGGGCGGCAACAAGCTGTCCGTCAACTACACGGCGCTGCGCTTCGGCCAAGGCCAGTGGCAGAAGATCAAGGACGCGGCCGACCGCCACGAGGGCTTCAACAAGTTCGCCGCGCGCAGCCCGGTCGGCAGCGTCGAGACCTCGGTCGACCTGATGGCCGCGGGCCGCAAGGTCCCCGCGGGCAAGTACTCGATGTACTTCACCGTCAGCGAGCGCGCTGGCTGGATGCTCAACCTGCAGCCCGAAGACGGCGACGCGATCCGCTGGCGCATGGTGCTGTCCGACGCCCCGGCCGAGGCCAAGTGCCTGAAGATCGGCCTCGACCCGTCGAACGAGAACGGCATGTGCTCGCTGCACATCGCGTTCGGCAAGCAGCACGTGATGGTGCCGGTCACCGTCGCCAAGAAGAAGTAGGCCCGACGACGAGGCCCGCCGCGCCGCCACGCGGCTGCCGGCGGGCCGCGCGCGCATGATCGAGCACGACCACGCGGAGTCGATCTGGAACCGCGCCGTCCGCGTCGAGGAGCACGGCGACCCGTTCTGCTGCCGAACCGAGTGGCAGCTGTCGTTTCAGGACGCCGTGGCGCCGAGCCGCCCGCTCGAGGTTCAGGCCGAGGGCGACAGCGCAGCGCTCTTCGCGCGGCGCGAGCGCGACGGCGTGACGATCTTCGAGCCGATCGACAACAGCTGGATGTTCGGCTCGACCCTGCTCGGACCCAACGCGGTGCCGATGCTCGCAGAGCTGATCGCGCGGAACCCCGGCTGCGTCACGGTCGTCAGCGGCCTGCTGGCCGGCGGCGCCCGCGGCCGCGAGCTGCTGCGCGCGTTCGGCGGCGGCCACGAGCTGCTGCGGGTCGCGAGCGAGACGTCCTGCAGCGCGTCGCTCGACGGCGGCCTCGACGGCTACCTGTCGCGCCGCTCCGCCAAGCTGCGACGCGGCGTGCGCCGCTCGGCGCGACGGGCCAGAGACCGGGGCGTCACGTTCGAGCGGCACGCGCCGACGACCCCCGCCGCGTGCGACGCCGTCTACGCGCGCGTGCTCGAGGTCGAAGAGCGCAGCTGGAAGGGGATCGGCCGCTGCGGCATGGCGAACTCGCCTTCCCGTGAGTTCTACGCGCTGATGCTGCGGCGGCTCTGCGCGGCGCGCGGCGGCCGCGTGATGTTCGCGACCCACGACGGCGAGGACATCGGCTTCGTGCTCGGCTGCGTCGGCAGCGGCGTCTACCGGGGCCAGCAGTTCAGCTTCGTGGACACGTGGCGGCGCGAGTCGATCGGCAACCTGCTGCAGCTCGAGCAGCTGCGCTGGCTCTGCGAGGAGGGCGTAGGGCGCTACGACATGGGCCCGATGATGGACTACAAGCGCAGCTGGACCGAGGTCCACCGCCGCTTCGAGGCGGTCGCGCTCCGGCCGCGCTAGCGCCGCTTGGTGCCGGGCAGCTCGCCCGCCGGGATCTCGCCGTAGGGTCGCGGCAGCTGCGCGCCGACCCTCTCGAGCCACGCCGTCAGCTGCGCGCGCAGCGCGGCGACGTCGGCCGGCCGCTCCGCGGCGAGGTTGTGGCGCTCGCCGAGGTCGGTCGCGAGGTCGTAGAGCTCGTGCGCGTCGTCGTCGTAGTGGTGGATGTACTTGAGGTCACCGCGGCGGACGACGGAGCCCATGTGGTTGTCGCCGTGGTAGCTGTAGTGCGGGTAGTGCACGTAGATCGCGTCGCGGTCCAGCGCCTCGCCGCGCTCGACCAGCGGCAGCAGGCTGACGCCGTCGAACGCGCCCCGGTCGTGCAAGACGTTCGCGGCGTCGAGGAACGTCGGCGCGAAGTCCATCGAGATCGCGGGGGTCGCCTCGACCGCGCCGGCGCGCACCCGACCGGGCCAGCGGACGATCAGCGGCACCCGGATGCCGCCCTCGTAGAGGTAGCCCTTGGCGGCGCGCAGCGGGTCGGCGACCGAGGCGCCGGGCATCTGGCCGTTGTCCGACGTGAAGACGACCAGCGTCTCGTCCGCGATCCCCTGCCGCTCCAGCTCATCGAGCACGCGGCCGACGGCGCGGTCCATGCCCTCGACCATCGCGCGGTAGCGCGTCGGCATGTCGGGCTCCTGCTCGTCGGAGTAGCTCGCGAGCAGCGCGGGCGTCGCTTCGATCGGGTAGTGCACCGTGTAGGTCCACAGGCACAGGAAGAACGGCTCGTCCTCGCCGCGGGGTGCTGCGAGGAAGTCGACCGCCTCCTGCGCGAGCAGGTCTGGCAGGTAGTCGCCTTCCTCGCCTGCTTCGTAGTTCGGCATCCGGATCGGCGCGAAGAACGTGCCCGGCCCGCCCATCGCGTTGCCGGCGACGTTGACGTCGAAGCCGTAGCTCTCGGGGAAGAGCGAAGCGTCCGCGGTCCGCCAGTCCGGGCCGGCGAGGTGCCACTTGCCGACGAAGCCCGTCCGGTAGCCCGCGGCCTTGAGCCGCTGCGCGATCGTCGGCGCTTGCTTGTCCAGCGTGTTGCGCGAGCGGCCCGGCCCCCACGCGCGGCCGCGTCTCGGCCCGTCACCGCGCTGGCGCACGTCGTAGAAGCTCCAGCGGTCGGGGATGTGGTTGGTGACCTGCAGGCGCGCCGGCGCGAGGCCCGTGATGCACGCCGCGCGCGTCGGCGAGCACACCGGCGCGGCCGCGTAGAAGTCGGTGAAGCGCGTGCCGGCCGCCGCGAGCGCGTCGATGTTCGGGGTCCGGAAGCGGTCGTTGCCCTGCACGTGCAGGTCCATCCAGCCCAAGTCGTCGATCATGACGAACAGGATGTTCGGGCGCCGCGGCGGCGCGTCCGACCTCGACGGGGCCGTGCAGGCAGAGAGCGACAGCAGGACGAACAGCAGCGCGCGCATGCTCCGGAGTATAGGCTGGCGCCGATGCCGACCCGCCGCGCTGCCGCCCTCCTGCTCGCCCTGCTCGGCGCGCTGCCGGCGTGCGGCGCCCTGGAGGACCCCGTGCACGAACCCGACCCGCTGTTCCCGCCGATCCGATCCAAGCTGCCGCTCGGCACCTTCTCGGTCAGCCTGTCAGTCCAGGACCTCGCCGCGTCGCGCGCGTTCTACGAGAAGCTGGGCTTCGAGGCCGTCGGCGGCGCGCCGGAGCAGGGCTGGCAGATCCTGCGCAACGGCACGACCACGCTCGGCCTGTTCCAGGGGATGTTCGAGGGCAACCTGCTGACCTTCAACCCGGGCTGGTCGATCGACGGCCGACACCCCGAGGACTTCCCCGACGTGCGCGAGCTGCAGGCCAGGCTCGAGGCCGAGGGCGTCGCGCTCGCCCGGCGCGCCGAGCCCGACGGCGACGGACCCGCGAGCATCGTGGCGACCGACCCCGACGGCAACGTCGTGCTGATCGATCAGCACGTGCCGCGGCCGACGCGGCGCTGACCGTGACGGCGCGGCCCGAGCTGCACGCGCGCTGGCGGCCCGCGGCGACCGAGCGCGGCGCCGTGCTGGTCGTGCACGGCTACGGCGAGCACAGCGGCCGCTACGAGCACGTGTTCGCAGCGCTCCAGCAAGGGGGCTACTCGTGCCTTGGCATCGACTGCCGCGGCTTCGGTCAGTCCGGCGGCCGGCGCGCGTTCGTGCGCCGCTTCGACGAGTACCTCGACGACGTGCAGTGGGGGCTCGACGAGTTGCGCAGACACACCGACCGAGCGCCCGTGCTGCTCGGCCACAGCCAGGGCGGCCTGATCGCGGCGCTGTTCGCGATCGAGCGCGCGCCGACGCTCGCAGGCCTGGTGCTCAGCAGCCCGGCGCTGCGGTTTGCGCTGCGCGTCCCCGCCTGGAAGCGCGCGCTGGCGCACCTGCTCTCGGCCGCGTGGCCGACGTTCGCCCTGCCGTCCAAGGTGGACGCACGCGACCTGACGCATGACGAAGCGCTGCGCGAGGCGCTGCGCGAGGACCCGCTGATCGTCCGCGTCGGCACCGCGCGCTGGTACACCGAGAGCCTGCGTGCGCAGCGGCGCGCGCTCGACGGCGCAGCGCGCGTGGTCACGCCGACGCTGCTCCAAGTCGCCGGCTCCGACCGGATCGTCGACGCGTCCGTGACGCGCGCGTTCTGCGGACGCCTCGGCGCAAAGGACGTGTCGTGGGTGGAATACCCGGCGCTCTGTCACGAGGTCTACCAAGAGGCCGCTGCGGGGCGCGGCGAGGCGCTGGCGGACCTGTGCCGGTGGCTCGACGGCGCGCGCGGCGACGACCTCACGCGCCGCTGAGTCCGACCGTCAGCAACCGCGACGCGACGCCGAAGACGAAGCCCGCAGTGACGCCCCACAGCCAGGGCTTCTGCACAGCGCGCAGCGCGCGCCAGTAGCCCGGCAGGATCCCTGCCACCAGCGCTCGCAGCTCGCGCGCGACGCCGCGCAGTCCGACCGGGCGCCCCGACAGCCGCCAGGGCAGCGAGAGCAGGGCGAGCACCGTCAGCAGCAGCGCCCCGACCCCGGCCAGGGCACTGACGAAGGTCAGCGGCAAGACGACCAGCCCGAGCAGCACCCAGACCGCAAGGTGCGCGATCCGCTGCGCGTCCCAGACGCTGCACAGCCACCAGGTCGCAGCGCCGCTCAGCAGCAGCGCCGCGATCCAGCCGGCCCGCGTCGGGGCCGCCGCGTCGCCGGCGTCTTCCATCATGGTTCTCGGCTGCGTTCGCCGGTCACCCCTTCTCGGTTGCGGGCGCAGATGCGATCGTGCCCCCATGCGAAGCGCCCTGACCCTGGTCCTGCTGCTGACATGGCTCTGCGCCGACGCCTGCACGGCGCAGGAGCGCCAGCGCCCGAACATCCTGTTCGCGATGGCGGACGACTGGGGCTGGCCGCACGCGGGCGCCTACGGCGACGAGGTCGTGGCGACGCCGACCTTCGACCGCCTCTGCCGCGAAGGCGCGCGCTTCGAGCACGCCTACGTCTCGAGCCCGTCGTGCACGCCGTCGCGCAACGCGATCCTGACCGGCCAGGCGTTCTACCGCCTCGGCGAGGGCGCCAACCTGCACAGCACGCTGAGCGCCGAGCACCCGACGTTCGTCAGGCTGCTCGAAGACAGCGGCTACCGGGTCGGCCACTGGCGCAAGGCCTGGGGGCCGGGCGATGCCAAGGCCGGCGGCTACAGGGGCAACCCGTGCGGGCCCAACAGCACCTTCGACGCGTTCCTCGCAGCGCAGCCCGAAGACCAGCCGTTCTGCTTCTGGTTCGGCACGTCGGATCCGCACCGCGGCTACAAGCGCCACAGCGGCCGCGAGGCCGGCATCGACCCCGGCAAGATCCACGTGCCGGCGTTCTTCCCCGACCACGAGGACGTGCGCGGCGACATCGCCGACTACTACTTCGAGGTGCAGCGCTGGGACCGCGAGGTCGGCGAGGCGCTGAAGCTGCTCGAAGACCGCGGCGAGCTCGACAACACCGTCGTGGTGATGACCGGCGACCACGGGATGCCGTTCCCGCGCTGCAAGGGCAACCTCTACGACTGGGGCGCGCGCGTGCCGCTGGCGATCCGCTGGCCCGCGCAGGTCGAGGCCGGCCGCAGCGTCGCTGCGATGACGTCGCTGACCGACCTGGCGCCGACGTTCCTCGCGGCCGCCGGCGTCGAGGCGCCCGAGGTGATGACCGGGCAGAGCCTGCTGCCGTGGCTCAGCGGCCCGAAGACGGCGGGGCGGCCGTTCGTAGTGCTCGGCCGCGAGCGCCACACCCCTGCGCAGAAGATGCCGTCGCTGGACGGCTACCCGTCTCGCGCGCTGCGCAGCGACGACTGGCTGCTGATCCTCAACCTCGCGCCCGAGCGGTGGCCGGCGGGCGTCCCCGAGGGCGCGACCCACCCGATGAACCGGTTCGCCGACTGCGACAACGGCCCGACCAAGTCGCGCATCATCGCGGACCAGGCGACCGAGGCAGGCGCGCGCTACTACCAGCTCAGCTTCGGCAAGCGGCCGGCGGTCGAGCTCTACAACACGCGCGTGGACCCGGACCAGGTCACCAACCTCGCGCCCGATCCCCAGTACCGCAAGCTGGTCTTCAAGCTGCGGCAGAAGCTGATCGCCGAGCTGGAGCGCACCCGCGACCCGCGCTTCGTCTCGGACGCGCCGGCGCCGTTCGACGGCTACCCGTACCGCGCGGGCTACCTGAAGAAGCACCTCGAGAAGCACGGCCACCGCTGAGGCGCGGACGCGCCGCGCCTCAAGCGCGCAGCATCGTGTAGGGCCCTTCGGGGATGACCGCCACGCGCGCGTCCGGCCGCGTCGCGACGAACGCGTCGAGGTGGCGCTGTGCGCGCGCGACCGCGTCGCCTCCGCCCGCTACCGGCGTCACGCCGAGGCCGCGCTGGGTCTCCATGGGCAGCCCGTCGTTGGCGAGCCGCAGGCGCGCTTGCCCGACGCGCGCCAGCACGCGGGTCTGCATCTGGAACTGCCACTGGTCCTTCTCGGTGCGCCCGCTCGCGGCGATGTCACGCAGGAACGCCTCGTAGTCGTCGCCGTAGCGCTGCATCAGCGCCGTGAACTCCGGCGAGCCGACCTCGGTGCAGGCCGACAGCATCAGCAGCTCCGACTCTTCGTGCAGCGCAGGCAGCGCCGTGACCATGCCCTTGACGGTCTGGTAGTAGCTCTCGTCGAGCGGGTAGCCGCCGGCGCAGGTCACCACCAAGTCGAACGGCTGCTCGACCGCGGCCGAGGTCCACGCCCCGACCTGCTCGCAGCCCGCCTCGTGCGCGGCCACCAGGTCGCCGGCGAACACCCCGGCCAGCTCGCGGTCGTGCGTGATCGCCGCGTTGACCAGGAAGTCGCAGCCGACCTGCTGGGCGACCACCATCCCGATCTCGTGGCACGGGTTGCCCTGCATCTGGCCCTCGGTCGCCGCCGGGTCCCCCATCACGCGGTGGCCGTGGAAGCGCTGCACGGTCTCGAGGTCGACGAGGCCCGGGCAGATGCCCTTGCGTCCGCCGGAGTAGCCGGCCATGAAGTGCGGCTCGATCAGGCCGGTGACGATCTTGAGGTCGGCCTCGGCGTAGAGGCGGTTGACGCTGACCGGCGGGTCGTCGCAGACGCGCACGTGCGTGTCGAGCCGGTCGGCCTCGTGGTCCACGACGCGCACGCGGCGCAGCAGCGCGTCGCCCAGCATGATCTGGCGCTCGCGCGCCGTCGACGGGCGGTGCATGCCGGTCGCGATCAGCACCGTGCACGCCGAGTCCTCGATCCCGGCGGCGTTGAGCTCCTCGAGGATCGCGGTGATCAGCAGCTCGTTGGGCACCGGCCGCGTGATGTCGCTCATCGTGATGCAGACCGACCCGGGCTGCTTGACCTGCGCCACCTCGCGCAGCGGCGCTGCGCCGACAGGCGCTCGCAGCGCCGCGCGCACCGCGTCCTCGGGCGCCTCGGCGCGCGGGATCTCGGGGCCGCGCAGCGCGACCGCGCGCTCGGGCAGGCGCAGCGGGACGCGGCCCGTTCCAAAGAGCAGTTCGGCCGTGCGAGGCATCGCGGCAGCGTAGCCGACGCAGCGCCGCTGTCAGCCTCTGCGACGCTGCTCGCGGTGCTCGCGCAGCAGCTGCTCGGCCTCGTCGCGGTGCAGCTCGACAGGGTCGACGCCGAGCGCGCAGACCTTCTGCGCCAGCTTGGGCGAGCACAGCCCGACGGCCTTGCGCTCGCGCAGCCGCTCCTGGATCGCCTCGGCCTGCCGGCTCGACAGCAGCTCGGCGCGGTCCTTTGGCAGGCCCGCCTTCTCCAGGTAGGTGCGCTGCTTGTCGGTGGCCCGCGCACCGCCCCGCGAGCGACGCACGTAGAAGTCGACGTCGATGCCCACCGCCTGGAACGGGTCGCGCTCGCGCAGCTGGTAGCTGACGGTAGCCACGCGCGCCTCCTGCGCCTGCTGCGCCAGCTCGAGCACCCGCTCCAGCGCGAGCGCCTCGCCCTCCTCGCTGGCGGCCTTGGCGACCTTGCGCGCTTCTTCACGCACCTCCTCGTCGACCGACGCGAAGATGTCGACCGCGTGCGCGAGCGAGTGCCGACAGTGGGTCGGCACGAAGTCGAGCACCAGCAGGTCCTGCTTGCCCTCGGACAGCCGCGTGCCGCGGCCGACCATCTGCGCGTAGAAGGAGCGCGACAGCACCGGCCGCGCGATCGCCACCAGCGCGATCTGCGGCACGTCGAAGCCCTCGGTGAACAAGGAGCAGTTGACCAGCACCTTGACCTCTCCCCGCCGGAAGCGGTCCAGCACCGGCGCGCGCACGTCGTAGGGGCTGCTGCCGTCGAGCGCCGCGGCGAACAAAGGCTCGCCGGCCTGCTCGTTGAACACCCGGCAAAGGGCATGCGCGTGCGCGACCGACGCCGCGAACACGATCGCCGGCCGGTCGCCGCGCTCGCGCAGGATCGGCGTGACGATCTCGGCGAGGTGCAGCTCGCGCGTCAGCACGTCCTCGACGTCGCGCGTCGCGAGCTCGCCCGCGACCTTGCGCGCGTGCGAGAAGTCCGCCCGGGTCTGCACCAGAAAGGACCGGATCGGGCACAGCCAGCCGTCGGCGATCGCCTGGCGCACGTCGTAGGAGAACGCCACCGTCGCGAAGACGTCTCCCAGCGGCGCCCGGTCGCTGCGATCCGGCGTCGCGGTGACGCCGAGCAGCCACGCGTCGAAGTGGTCGAGCACCAAGCGGTAGGAGTCCGACGTCGCGTGGTGCGCCTCGTCGACGACGACGATCTTGAAGGCGTCGCGTGGCACCTGCCGGAGCCGCTGGCTCAGCGTCTGGATGCTCGCGACGGCGATCTTCGGCCGGGTGCCGTCGGGCCTGGTGAACCCGCGCTGGTCGGCCATCTCGACCGCGACCACGTCGTCGCACCAGTTGGAGATCTTCTCGCGCGCCTGCTCGACCAGCTCTTGGCGGTGCGCGAGCACGAGCACCGGCCCCTTGGCGAGCCGCGAGATCTCCGCGAACAGCACCGTCTTGCCCGTCCCCGTCGGCATCACCACCAGCGCGGAGCGGTGCCCCGCGCGGTAGGCGTCGCGGACCGCGTCGAGCGCGGCCTGCTGGTAGGGCCGCAGGCTCATCGCCGCGGCTCGGGCTCGGATCGGACGTTCACGATGGGGCCTCCGGTATAGAGGACCCGACGCCCTGCAGAACGCGCCTTCCGAGCGCCGGCGGCGCGGCTAGACCGAGCCGATCGTGACGTTGAGCGCGTTCGACGTGCCGAACAACAGCGGCAGCACCGAGCTGCCACCGGTCGCCTGCACGACCAGCGAGGAGCCGACGAGCGACGAAGAGGCCGGGATCGCGACGCCCAGGGTCGAGGAGCTGCCGGATAGCGAGGCGATCTGGAACCCGATGTTGGCGTTGGTGTAAATGAAGCACCCGGTGCCCCCGATCGACGTCAGGTCGATCCCCGGGTCGATCACGGTGTCGCCGAAGAAGAACATCCCGAACGCGCCGGCCGGGATGTTGGTCTCGGTCAGCGACCAGGTGGTCCCGATGACGGGCGCGGTCGACGTCAGGGTCAGCGGCGTCGAGGGAGACGTGCCGTCACATCCCGAGCCGACCGACGTGATCGAGTGGGCTTGGGCAGGGAGGCTGAGGGCGAGACCTACCGCGGTCAGACTAGTAAGAAGGGCATTCTTCATCTTGCTTGGTGTGTAGTTTTTGCTTGTCTACGCCCTCTAGGGGGCAGGGATGGGCCAAACTACGTAGTCGGCAAGAGGCCCACAAGCCGCAGGGACCTCGGCCAGCCCGCGCCCGCAGCCACTCCCGGCGCCGCGCGCGTCGCGCTCCGGTCGTTGGCAGCGGAGAGTCCGCGCGCTCAGGGCCGGGCGAACGCCCGTTCGACCCGCGCGCAAGTCCAGGCCACTTCCCCCGAAGCGTGCTGCCAGATTCCGAGCTGGAGCGGCATCTCAGGCTCCGGCCGCATCAGCACCAGCCGGTCACCGGAGCCGTCTTCTCCGATCGCGATCGCCGCCGCCGGAAAGCCCCCGAGCAGCCGCGCCAGGTCCGTCTGCCGGCACACGTGGTCCCACGTCGGGCCGATGCGCCGCGGGTCGCTCGCGTCGGCGACGGGGTGCAGGTCCCACCACTCGCCGTCGACCTCGACCTCGCCGCCGTTGCACGCCAGCAGCCACGCCCGATAGCTGCCAGGAAACGTCACCCCGAGGTGCTGCTCGGCGGCCGCGACATACTGCTCTTCGACCGGCTCGAACACGCCCGGGCTTCGCGCCCGGGGCTCATGGAGATGCGCGGGCTCCGCGGCGCTACTCGACGTCTGCGCGGTCGAGCAGCGCGTACTTGACCCAGCCCCTGCCCTCGTCGGTGAGCTTCCAGCGGCGGTCGTGGACCTCGAACAACCCCTTGTCGCGCTTCTGGTTGAGCGTGTCGGTGATGTTCTTCGGCGGCTCCTCGCCGGCTTCGCCGAGCGCGTCCACGATGTCCCCGCTGCGCCACTCCGTGCGCCCGCAGTGCGCCTCGAGCCAATACGCGACCACGCCCGCCTTGTCGGCGTGGGTGCGCGCCGACGAGCGCTTGAGCAGCTCGGCTGCGCTCACCGAGTCGCGCGGCTCTCGCTGGGCCATCAGCTCCGGCAGCGAGCGGCGCAGCGAGCGCAACACGCCGTCGAGCTGCTCGGGGTCGACGTCTCCCCGGCAGGTCAGCTCGACCGGCCCGATCTTGATCTCGATCTCGCTCGACATGTCTCCGTCCATCGGCGCGTGAGCCGAGGTTCTTTAGCTCCTCTCCTAGAAAATCTCGCGGGACGCGCCCTGCGGCAGGCCCAAGGCCTCGTCCCGCGGCGAATCCTGCCCAGAGTCGAGCGAGAGCCGGCAGCCGAGCAGCTGCAGCGCCTCGAGCGCGCGGCGGAGGCGGTCCTGCAGGTCCGGCGCCTCGGCCGCCGAGCGCCTGGTGAGGCTCTCCAGGTCGCTGAGGGTCCGCCGCAGCTGGCGGCGGATCCCGGCCCGGCGCGACCGCGCCAGCGCGTCCTCCGGGCGCTGCGCCCCGCGGAGCAGCCGCAGGACCTCTTGCTGGCGGGCGCCGCCGCGCTCGTTCGCGACAGCAATACGATCGGATCGAAGTTCTTGGTTCATCGCTGGTCTCCCTGACCGTTCGGGTCTCGCGGAGGCCCCTCCCCCGCAAGACAGCCTTCGGAGCCCTGCCCCTTCGAACTGAATAGAACTTGCTAGAAAATCCGAGCCGCGCTCGAAGCCGCTCAGAACACGAACGCGGGCAGGTGCCCGTCGCCGTGCAGCAGGCTGTCGCGACGAAGCTCGGCGCCGCGCTCGCGCAGCTCGGCGACGCTGCCCACGCCGACCAACCGCATCGCGCGGTCGAAGTCCGAGCTCAAGATCTCGAACGCGCGCCGCAAGCCGTCCGAGCCGCCCGCGCCGATGCCTGCGACGGTGACCCGCCCGACCCCGACCGCCTTGAGCCCGTAGGTGAGCGCGATCAGCACGTCGGTCCCGTTGCGCACCCCGCCGTCCATCATGAAGTCGAGCTTGCTGTCCCCCACCTTGGGCATCTCCTGCGCCACGGTGTGCAGCACCGGGGGCACGCGGTCCTGCTGGCGGCCGCCGTGGTTGGACCAGACGACCCCGGTCGCCCCCAGCTCCTCCGCGCGGCGGGCGTCGTCGGCGCAGTGCACGCCTTTGACGATCAGGGGCAGGTCCTCGCCCCACGCCTCCTTGACCCATCGCAGGTCCTCCCACGTCACCGCCGAAGACGCGAGCTGCGTGCCGATGTCGACGTAGGGCATGGGCGCGCCGCGCTCGTCGATGACGTTGACGAAGTCCATCACGCCGCCGTCGCGGAAGTGGTCGATCAGCCACGGCAGCCTGGTCAGCATCTGCGGCCCGACGGCGAGCTTGTGGCCAGCGAGCTTGATCCGGTCCACGAGGCCGAGGCCGCGGAACGACGCCGCGGCCTGCATCGGCTTCATCTTGGCGTGGAGCGCGCGCAGCCCGGAGACGCCGGTGTCGATGGTCAGCAGCAGCGCCTTGAACCCAGCCTTTCTGGCGCGGGCGATGCCGCGCAGCGCCGTCTCGCGGCCGCCGCAGAGGTAGAGCTGGAACCAGCAGCCGCCCGTCGTCGCCGCCGTGACCTCCTCCATCGGCGTCCCCGACAGCGTCGACAGCGTCATGACGGTGCCGAACTCGCCGGCGACGCGCGACGCCACCGCGTCGGCTTTGGGATAGAGCGACCGCAGGCTCCCGACCGGCGAGATGAACCACGGCACCTGCAGCCGCTGGCCGACGACCTCGGTGCTGGTGTCGAGCGTCGCGAACTTCTGCGCGCCATACGCAGTCGTCAGCGACTGCTGGAACGCGCGCACGTTGCCGCGGAGCGTGGTCTCCGCGTCCGCGCCGCCGCGGAAGTACTCTGAGACGATCGGCGGGATCCGCCGCCGCATCAGTCGCCAGAGGTCTTCGGTAGTTTGCGCGTCGGCGAGTCGCTGCTGCTTGCGGTTCATGGCGGACGTCCTAGCAGAGCTTCACGGCGCAGAGACCGCCAGCGCTCCGGGCACCGAAGCGTGCCATCCGCCGCGCGAGCGGGCAAGATTTGGGCTCCAGGGCCTGCGCGCGGCCGTCCGCGTGCATCCACTTGCCCCCCAAACGCCGAACGCACCGCCAATGCCGCGAGCGCTGCCCACCAAAGACGACCGCCCTCGACTGCTCGTGACCGGCGCGACGGGCTACGTCGGCGGCCGCCTCGTCCCGGCGCTGCTCAAGAGCGGCTACGCGGTGCGCTGCGTCGTGCGGGAGCCGCGCAAGCTCGCCCAGCGCACCTGGCGCAACGACCCCAACGTCGAGGTCCTGCCGCTTGCGCTCGAGGACACCGACGCGCTCGCCGGCGCCATGCGCGGCTGCACGGCTGCCTACTACCTGGTGCACTCGATGATCGCGGCGAACGACGAGTACCGCAGCCGCGACAGCGCCCTGGCGGCGTCGTTCGCGATCGCGGCCCAGCGCGGCGCGGTCGGCCGGATCATCTACCTGGGCGGGCTGGGCGAGCTGGGCGACGACCTCAGCGAGCACCTCACGTCGCGCCGGGAGGTCGAGCAGGTGCTGTCGGCCAGCGGGGTGCCCGTGACCACGCTGCGCGCCGCGATGATCATCGGCTCGGGCTCGGCGTCGTTCGAGATCCTGCGCTATCTCGTCGAGCACCTGCCGGTGATGGTGACGCCGCGCTGGGTCCGCACGGAGTCCCAGCCGATCTCGATCCGAAACGTCGTCCACTACCTCGTGACCTGTCTCGAGGTTGAGCAGACGATCGGGGAGACGCTCGACATCGGCCGCTTCACCAAGCTCGCCTCCATCATCATGGC
>CAZTQF010000010.1:0-15736 GCA_964615255.1 uncultured candidatus Brocadiaceae bacterium
GCAGATCCGCCCGCAGGCTACGTGGTGCAAGCGCCCGGTCGCGCGGCGATACTGCTGGCTCTTGCTGCCGCACACCGCGGCGGACCGAGGCTCCCATGAACCACCTCTCATCTCCCGTCGCGCGCGCGCTGCTCGCCGCGCTCGGCGTGACCAGCGCCGCGTCGGCGCAGCTCAACCCGTTCGTGTTCTATCCCCAGGACCCCGAGCGCCAGACGATCACGTGCACGTCGTACGTGGGGCGCCCCGACGGCAACGCCCAAGCCGAGGCGATGATGGAGGTCTCCACCGAGCACTTCCGCGGCGTCGGCGACGCCAACGGGCCCATCTGGCTCTACGGGGTCTATCACTGGGTCGCCGACGAGCGGCTCAGCACCGTCGAGACCTACGACCTCGTCGTGCGCAGCGCCGACCCAGGAGGACCGGGGCCGGACATGACGCCAGCCGGCGAAGCCCTGCGCATCAGCGGCCTCACGACGCCCCCGTCGTCGAACCCCGCGCGCGGCACCTGGATCACCTACGAAGGCTTCGGCGCGCAGGCGCCGCTGACGGTGCTGCCGTCGTTCGCGCCCGTCGAAGGCCGCTACTACGTCGGCGTCGACCTGCCGGCCAACCCGCTCTGGCCAGCGAGCGACGGGCACTCCCTGTTCCGCGCCGACCTGCTGAGCGCGGGCACCGCCGCCACGCTCGGCGAGAACGAGCGGCTGGGCGCGCCCGATCCGACGTGGGGCGGCAGCGTAGGCAGCGCGCCCTACTCGACGCCCTGGACGTACATCCTCGGGCCGTTGGTCACCTCGCCCAACCTGCACATCGGCGGGATCGATCCGCTCAGCACCCGGCTCGGCGCGCCCGGCGCCAACCTGGGCATGAACGGGCTCTACCCGGACAACACCGGCGCGCCGCGCTGCGACGGGCTGATGTTCCGGGTCACCGACTCGATCGCGCCGAGCGGCATCGTGTTCCTCGGCGCGCAGCTCGGCTTCCAGCAGCCGCTGTTCGTCTGGCCCATGATCGGCACGCTCATCGGGCACAGCTTCCTCGGCGACGAGAACCTCGCGGTGCCGCTCGGCCTGACGACGCTGGCAGGCGGCGCGGTCGACCTGCCGATCGCCGTCCCCGGCTCGATCCCCGCGGTCATGGTCGGCAGCGATGTGGTCTTCCAGAGCGTCGTCTGGGACACGAACATCAACCTCGCGGCCTGGAGCAACGCCCAAGCGGCGCACCTGTGAGGACGTTCGCAGCAGCAGCACTCGGCGTGGTGGCCGTCGTCGTCGCGGCCCTCGCCGCGCGCGACGCCGACGACGAAGTCCGGACGGCGGGCCGGACCCAGCCGCCGTCCGCTGCGCCAGAGCCGATGCGCGACGCAGCGCCCGGCCGCGCTACGGGACAGCTCGCGCCCGCGTTGCCGTCGCCGCCGCGCGCCGACGACGCCGCGCCCTCCACGCTGCTCGAGCTCCCCGACGGGTCGTATGTCGACGCCCTCAACGGCGCAGTCGACGCGCCGCCGATGCGCGACTTCTGGGGACCGTTCGCGTGGAGCCCGATCGTCGGGGTCGAACGCAGCGACGCGGGCATCGACTGGTACCGGCACGCCGACGGCTCCTACAGCACCACCCAGATGGTCCTGCGCGAGGACCTCGGTCGAATGGCCGCGATGACGCGCGTCGCGCACCCCGGCGCCGCACCGGCGGCGGCGGCGCCGCGTGCTCGCTAGGCCTCTGCTTCGCCCTCGCGTCCCTCGTCGCGGCGCGCGCCCGCCGGGCTGCCCGCCTCGTCGAGCAGCGCCGGCAGCTTGGCGCGCACGCGCTCGAGGTGATCAGCCTGCTGCTCCCGTGGACCGGTCAAGAGCGCGACCAGGGACAGCAGGTCCTGCGCGCTGACCGTGTAGGCGGCGCCGGGATCCCGCGCGATGCTCGCCTGCAAGCGCTTGGTCGCGGCCTTGCCCGACAGCACCCGGCGAGGAGCGGGCGACTTGCGCTCGAGCTTCGCCAGCTCTGCCTCGACGACGGCCCGCCTGTCGCCAGGCTCGGCAGCGAGCGCCGCGCGGCAGATCGCCTTGGCCTTGGTCCAGGAGATCTTGTCGCCGTCCAAGGCCGCGCGGACGCGGCCGTCCATGCCCGGCACGAACCGCAGGAGCTCCTCGACCCAGGTGACGCCGCGATCCAGGAACGCCGCGATCCGCTGCTTGTCCCAGCCGGCGTCGCTCAGGAAGACGACCGTGTCGAAGCACTCGGTCAATCGCGCGTCGAGCCGGTCGGCGTTGAGCTTGAGGTTGAGCGCGCGCATCTCCTCCAGCTCTCCGGTCACCACCCGGACGTCGACGCGGTCGAAGTAGCCCGGGCGCTCGCCGCGGATCAGCTCGATCGCGTGGAAGCGGTGGAAGCCCCCCACCAAGAAGAGCTCGCCGCGGTTGCGCTCCCAGACGACCAGCGGCTCGAGCAGCCCGTTGTGCAGGATGTCGTCCTTGTAGTGCAGGACCTTCTGCCGGTTCACCGCCCGGTGGTTCGCGATCGACGGGTGCAGGTAGATCGTGCTGTAGGGGACGTAGTCGAAGCGGTGGGTCGCGATCATCGGCGGCTCTGCGGGTGCCGACACAGCGTGCCCGCTCCCCGTCCGCCCGCCACGCAGAAGCGGCAAAAGGTGAGCGGGGACGGCGCAGGCGCGGCTCGGCTAGGATCCCGGAATGCTACGCCTCGCACTTGTCGCCGCGGCCGCGGCCGCGCTCCTCTCCGCCGACCTCGCCGCTCAGCAGGGCCCCGTCCGCGTGTTCGTGCTCGCCGGCCAGTCCAACATGGAGGGCAAGGCGCAGAACAAGCTCTGGGAGCACCAGGCGGTCGACGCCAAGACGAAGGCCTTCTTCGCGCCGTTCCGGGACGGCGACAACCAGCAGTGGGTCGTCCGGGACGACGTCTGGATCAAGTTCTTCGGCGAGAAGGGCCCGCTCACGCTGGGCTTCGGCTCACGCGGGCGCACCGGCCTCGAGTTCGCCTTTGGCCTCCGCGTCGGGGACGCCTTCGAGGAGCCGGTCCTGCTGATCAAGGCGGCCTGGGGGGGCCGCTCCATCCGCAAGGACTTCCGCCCGCCGTCATCGGGGCTGCCGTCGGACGCGAGCCTCGAGAAGGAGCTCGCCGACGCCGTCAAGCGCACCGAGAACAACAACAAGAAGCGCAACCGGAGCGATCCGCTGCCGACGCGCGCGCAGATCGAGGCCGGCTACGGCCGCGACTACCGCCTGATGATCGAGGAGGTGCGCGGCGCGATGAAGGGTGCGGGCGAGCTGTTCCCCGCGCTTGAGGGACGTGACCTACAGCTCGCCGGCTTCGTGTGGTTCCAGGGCTGGAATGACCAGTACGGCGGCGCAGAGCTCGAATACGAGCGGAACCTGCGCAACTTCATCCAGGACGTGCGCGCCGACCTCGACGCGCCCCGGCTGCCCTTCGTGATCGGGATCATGGGACAGAACGGCGCGCAGGAGGCCAAGGGCGCGATGCTCGCGATCCAAGAGGCGCAGGCCGCGGTGACCGACATGGACGGCGTCGTCGCCGTGCGCACGGACGCCCTGGAGGACGAAGCCGCCGCCAAGCTCTACCCCGAGTGGAAGCAGCGCTTCGAGGAGTGGGAGCGGACGGGCTCCGACCACCGCTACCACTACCTGGGCAGCGCGATCTGGTACTCGCGCATCGGCTTCGCGCTCGCCGACGCCGCGATCGCGCTGGCGTCGAAGTAGGGCGCCGCAGGCCCGCCAGCGTTTCGGCGCGCCGTGGAGCTTCGCGCGCGCTGCAGGGGCAGGGTTGCGGCGTCGGCCGCGGCGCCTACCGTGCTCGCCCCCGGGCGCGCACGCCCGCGACCTGCACCCACATGAACAAGCTCCTTCTCCTCGTGCTGGCGCTGCTCGCGCCGCTCACCGCGACCGCGCAGACCGGCCTCGAGAACGGCAACGCCGTCGACGTCACGCTGCCGGGCAACGGCTTCGACTTCGCAGTCGACGACTCCCGATCGCTGGTCTACGTCTCGATCCCTTCGACCAACCAGGTCCTCGCGATCTCCACCCTGAGCTTCGCCGTGGTGGGCCAGATATCGCCCGGCGGCAACCCGCACGGCATCGACATCAGCGGCGACGGCTCGACGCTCTACGTCGCGCTCAGCGGCGCGGGCTCGGTCGCGGTCGTGGACCTCGGCACGTTCACGCTCAGCAGCACCCTCAACGTCGGCAGCCAGCTGGGGCACCCGTCGACGTGGGACGTGGCCGAGGGCATGCCCGGTGAGGTGTTCGTCTCGGCGAACCCGGGCAGCGGCGGCTTCGCCTACATCACGCGCATCGACCGCAACAACGGCAACCAGGCCACGCGGGTGGCGGGCAACCGGATCATCCGCGCCGGACCGACGATGCGCACGAGCCCTGACCGCACCGCGCTCTACATCGGCGAGGGCTTCTCGCCCAACAGCCTCTACCGGCTGGACATCACGCAGCCCACCGCGCCGCTCGTCCTCGAGGACAACCACGGCTCGGTCAGCGGCACGCAGTACACCGCGCTGCACCCGCTCGGCGACCGCATCTTCCTCAGCAGCGGCCAGGTGCTCAGCACGGGCTCGTTCAACCAGCTCGGCACGATCGGCGGCGGCTACTCGGCCATCTCACGGGACGGCAGCTGGGCCTTCGCCGTGCCGACCAGCTTCGGCCAGGGACCGGACCGCGTCGAGGTCTACGACACCACGAGCCTGGCGCTGGCCCAGACGATCACGCTGCAGTGCCCGACCACGGCCGTCGCCGCGGTCGCGACGCTGGAGCAGGACCGCGGCGTGCTGGTGCTGTCCGACGACCGGATCTGCGGCCGCGTGCTGCCGGGCGGCTCGCTCTGCTCGCTGCCCGGCACCGGCGAAGACCTGCAGCTGCTCAGCCAAGGCAACGTGCTCAACTGCAAGGAGGTCGACACCGCCGACACGATCACGATCCAGCTCCGATCGCCGGGCGGGACGTTCCTCGGGTCTGCGCCGATCCTCGCGCTGCAGGCGTACGACGCGGCGACCACGCTCTTCCCGAGCGTGCCCGGTCTGCAGCTCGACTCCAACCAGCCGTCGCTGGTCGTCACGCAGGTGCTCAGCGGGCCGCTCGGGCCGTTCACGCTGCCGCCGCAGGGATTGACGTACCAGTTCCAGGTCGCGCCCGCGTGGGCGCTGTGGACGCTCCGGGCGCAGGGCGTCGCGTTCGATCCCGGCGCGGCGGCCAACGGCGTCTACGCGACCACGGACGCGCACGACCTCGCGCTGGTGAGCGGCCAGACCCCGCTCATCGACACGGTGCTGCCGCTGTCGGCGCAGCCGGGTCAGACGGTGACGATCCTCGGCTCGCAGTTCGACCCGGGCGTCGAGGTCACGATCGACGGGGTGGTCGTGACGCCGCTGATCCAGACCGACACCACGATCCTCGTGGACGCGCCGGCGACGCTGGGGTGCGACACCGCGATCCGACTGCGCAACAGCGGCGGCCGCAGCACGACGGTGCCGTTCAACCCCGAGCCGGTCGTGAGCTCGACGATCAACGTCACCGGCCCTTCGGCAGGCGGCACGCCGTTCGTCATGCTCGGCAGCGGCTTCGTCGGCGGCCTCACCGCGACGGTCGGGGGCGCCCCCGCGACGGTGGTCAGCAACACCAGCTCCTCCGTCGTCGTGCTGACGCCGCCCGGCGCCACGGGCGCGGCCCAGGTCGTCGTGAGCGCGCCGAACGGCTGCGTCGTGAGCGCGCCCTTCACCTACCGGTAGGCCGCCGACGGCCTGCTCGGATCGGCGGCCGGACCTACGACGCGCGCGGCTCGGCGCAGGCGCGCTCGTAGCCGGCCGCGTCCGTGAGGCCTGGCGCCTCTTCCGAGACGCGGACCTTGACCATCCAGCCCTCCCCGTAGGGATCGTTCTGGAGCGGGCCGAGGTCTTCGACGAGGTCATGGTGGACCTCGACGACCTCACCCCCGACAGGCGAGATAAGGTCGAACATGCCGTTGGGCGTCTCGCACTCGCCGAAGGGCTTGCCGGCCACGACCTGGGCGCCGACGGCCGGCAGGTCGAGGAAAACAGGCTTGGGCATCATCGCCGCGCCGACGTCCGTAACGCCGATGGCAGCGACGCCGTCGGCGACACGGCACCACTCGTGGCTGGGCAGATACTTGCAGTCGTCAGGGCGCATGCGTTCGAACTCCGATACCTAGGGTAACGCGCGCGCCGCGAGGTGCGCGCTCGCCGTCGCCGTGGGCCCAGAAAACGACCGGGACCACCGCGGGCTGCTACGACACCCTTCGGATCGCCTGCTACCCTTCCTTCACCGGATGCCCAAACTTCGAGAAGAGCGTTTCCTGCGCGTCAAGGTGGACATGGTCACGCGCTGCCAGCTGCGCTGCGTCATGTGCCACTTCGCGCACCCGGAGTTCAAGGAGAGCCCCGTCACGATGGACCGGGAGCTGCTCGAGAAGGTCGCGGCCGAGGTCTTCCCGCGGGCCCACGACGTGGTGCTCTCGTCGAGCGCCGAGCCGCTGCTCGCCAAGGAGCTGCCGCGCGCGCTCGAGCTGTGCCGCGAGCACGGGGTGCCGAACTTCCACTTCAGCACCAACTGCCTCGCGCTGACCGACGCGATCATGGACACGATCATCGACGTCCAGATGCCGGTGCTGACGGTGAGCTGCGACGCGGCCACCAAGGAGACCTTCGAGAAGATCCGCAAGCCGGGCAAGTTGGAGCCGTTCCTGCGCCGCTTCGACATCATCGCGGCGCGCAAGAAGGCCCGCGGCAGCGAGCTGCCCGCGGTGTCCGTGACCTGCGTGCTGATGCGCAGCAACATCCGCGAGGTCCCGCAGATGATCCGCTTCTTCAAGGACCGCGGCGTGCGCGACATGAACTTCGTGCACATGGCGGTCATGGGCGGCCTCGGCGTCGAGGACGAGTCGCTGATGAACGACCCGAAGCTCGCCAACGAGATACTCGACGAGGCGCGCAAGGTCGCCGACGAGGTCGGCATGAACGTGGTGCTGCCGTTTCCGATCGCGGAGACGTTCAACGAAGAAGGTACCGTCACCAACCAAGCGCGCAGCGACGAGGGCGGCGGGCACGCGCTGCTCGCGCCGGGCGTCGAGGCGGAGGAGCGCGCCTCCTCCGAAGAGGTCGCGAAGTACCTCAACCACAAGAACCGCGAGTTCCTGCTCAAGGCCAAGCAGAAGGACCACCACAACCGGCCGTGCTACTTCCCGTGGTACTACATCCACGTGAACCCGGACGGCACGGTGTTCCCCTGCGGGTGCTGGTTCGAGTTCTCGACCTTCGGCGACTTCAAGACGCAGACGTTCGAGGAGATCTGGACCGGGTCCAAGTTCAAGGAGCTCAGAGACCAGCTCTACTCGTTCAAGCTGCGCGACGTCTGCGCGAACTGCTCGGTGGCCAACATGGGTCGCCCTGACGTCAAGGCGTCGTTCAGCCACCGCGCCAAGGTCCGCCGCCCGCAGCTCGAGAAGTAGCCGAGGCGCGAACCACCGTCTGCGACACGCCATGTCGAGCTCCGTCGACCGCCTGAAGCAGGCCTTCACCGAAGCCTGCAGCGCGCAGGACATCCGCGGCGCGTTGACCGGTCCCCCGGGCGCGCTCGAGGTCTCGTTCGAGGGCCAGGAGGGCGCCGGCGCCGACCTGATGCGGCACGGCTTCGAGGCCGAGCTCCGCGTAGCCGGCGTCGAATGGGCCGAGCTCGCGGGCGACGTCGAGCTCGACGACGCGACGCTCGCGCGCTACCAGGCGGCGCTCCGGGCGACGCTCGCGCGCATGCGCGTGCTGCTCGTCGAGCTCAACTCCTACATCAGCGGCGGCCTGGAGTGGGTCTTCCCCGAGGCGCCCGAAGCCCTGTGCGGACGCGGGCTCGCCAACTACCGCTTCCCTGCGCGCGCGGCGGTCGACGTCACCGCAGAGGGTGACCACGTGCGCATCCACATACACGAGGACGACCTCGGGCAGGTGACCTCCTCGGGGTTCTACGTGCCGGCGATCGTGCGCGGCGACTTCTGCGCGACGGTCCGCTACCGGATCTGTGCGTGGCGGCCCGGCGACGCCGCGGTGTGCATGGGCCTCTTCGCGCAGGACCAGCCGTCCGGCCTCCGCTACTACGCGATGCGTCGCTCGGCGGGGGAACGGCCCCACGAGGTGCTCGCCAACTTCAGCAATCAGGCCTTCAGCGACCCGCAGCAGGTGAGCGGAGACGAAGGCTGGCTGCGGCTCGAGCGACGCGGCGACCTCGTCGTCTGCTCGCACCGGCAGGACGGCCACTGGACCGTGCTCGGAGAGCACCGCGGCGACGCGCCCGACGACGTGCTGTTCGGCGCCAAGATCTGGTCGAGCGGCCGCGCCGGTCCGTTCGACGCGCAGCTGTTCGACCTCGCGATCGAGGGCGAGCTGCCGGACGAGCAGCTGCCGCCGGTCCCGGTCAAGCCCGACCCCCGCGACGCGTGAGCGCACCCGACCAGCGTTGCGCGCGCGCGGTGTGGCCGCGATGCTGCCGCGCTGTGGACGCCCGTCGAGGAGCCGAGACGTGACGCGCATCGTCGCCCTGACCGGCGCGACCGGCCTGGTCGGCCGGCTGCTCGTCCAGCGCCTGCTCGACCAGGGAGACCAGGTGCGCGCGCTGACGCGGCGCGGGCCGGAGCGTCGCGAGACCCTGCCGGGCCTGACCTGGATCGAGGGCTCGCTGGACCAGCGCGAGGCGCTCCCGGAGCTCGTAGACGGCTGCGACGCGATCCTGCACGCAGCCTACGAGGATCCGCGCGCCGAAGGCAGCGACGACCGCACTCCCTCTGAGCAGTGGCTCGAGACCAACCTGATGTCCTCGCTGCGCCTGCTCGAGCTCGCGCACACGTCGAGGCTGCGGCAGTTCGTCTACGTCTCCAGCCTCGCCGTCTACGGCCACGACTTCGACGCGGATCCACTCGCAGGCCGGTTCCCGCGCGACGAGGACTTCCCGCTCTGGCCGCCCGAGATCTACGGCGCGCTGCGCGCGGCGACCGAGAAGTTCGTGGTGACCGCTGCGCGGCAGCACGGTCTCGTGGCGTCGGCCTTCCGCCTCGGACACGTGGTCGGGCTACGCGAGCCACACACGACCAGCGCGCTCTACGCGACCGTGGAGGAGGCCGTGCGCACGGGCATCATCCGCACGGTCGCAGGCTCCTACGTCATCGCGGCCGAGGACGTCGCGGCGCTGCTCGCGGGCGCCGTCGGCGACGGGTCGACGCGGGGCAGGGTGTTCAACACCTTCGATTGCTGGTTCGACCACGCCGACGCGGCTCCCTGGATCGCCGAGCGCCTCGGCGCGCCCGTGCGCGTCGAGCGCCCCGCGGCGGCGGGACCCCGCGAGCCCATCCTCGGCGCGCCCGTGCGCGCGCGCCTGGAGACGTTCTGCACCACCTCGGCGCTACGCCGCCTGACCGAGGCCCTGGTCGACCGCTGCCGCGCGTCCGACTGACCGGCGCGCTGCGCCTGCGATCACGGAACGCGGACCGAGAGCAGCCGACGCGCGGACCCGCGCGCAGGGTCGGTGACGTCGACCCGGGCCGCGACGCCGCGACGCAGACCTGCGCCGATCCACACGTCGTGGCTGCGCACCTCGAGCCCGCGCACGACCGTCGGCCCGTCCACTGGCACGACCCGATCACCAATCGTCGCGTAGACGTGCTCGTCGCCGGCGGCGACCTCGAGGCGCAGCTCGCCGCCGTGCATCCGGAACACCGCGGGCGGCGCCGCGCCGACGACGAACCGCGACGGCAGCCCGACCACACTGACGTCCTCGAGATCGGCGGACGCCGGCGCAGCGGAGCGCACCAGCAGCGCGTCGCCCGGCTCCAGATCCGGCAGCCAGAAGTGCCCGTCCGCGTCCGCCTCGAAGCGCCACGCCCAGCTGCCGTCAAAGTCCATCCACCCCGCCCGCAGCAGGTGCACGCTGCCGTCCTCGAGCGGCGTGCCGTCGCTGCGCTCGAAGCGGTGCGCGGGCTGGCCGCGCACCACGACGTCGCCCAGCTCCAGGTGGGCGTCGTCGCCGCGCGCCGGCAGGTCGATGGTCAAGATCCTGGTGCCCGGGTGGTCTGCGGCCTCTAGGAAGAGCCAGCTCGGTCCGGTCCGGTCCGTCGGCAGCGACAGCGCCCCTCGAACAGCCTGCCACTTGGCGCGGTCGTCCGGTGCCGATGAGCCGGGTGGGCCGACATACGCGCGCGCCGCCAACGACTCGCCGTCCTCGTCGAGCACGCGGCCCTCGATGCGCGTCGGCGCGAACCAGGGGAGCCTGACGACGCCGACCGCCGCCGCCTCGCGCTGGTCGACCGGGAAGACGCGGCCCGTGTCCTCGGCGTACAGCCAGAAGACGGCCGGCTCGTCGGGGATCCGCACAGGCTCGCCCGAGGCGACCGCGTCGGTGACGTCCCACGCGCGCGATCGCGTGCGCAGGGTCACCGTGCCGTCTTCGGGCAGGCCGACCGCGCGCACCGACACCTGCGGCCAGGAGCGCTCCTGCGCCGCCGCGCGCGCCTGTTCGCGCGCTCTTCGTTCTTCCCGACGCGCCCGCTGCTCGTCCGTGAGGTCCACGACCTGCACGCCCTCCTCGTTGTCGCCGCCGACGTCCGGGAGCTGCAGGCGCATCGAGTCGACGCCGTCCTCTTCGAAGAGGATCCGGCGACCGGCGACGTGGACCCACAGGTCCATCGGCTCACTGAGGCCGCAGAGCGTGAACGAGCCGTCGGCGGCCGTGCGGGTCCAGGGACCCCTGTGCACGGTCGAGGCGCCGACCGACGCCCCGGCCACCGGCCGGCCCGAAGGGTCGACGACCACCCCGCGGTGGGCGATCCCGGGGTCGGTGCGCAGCACCATCGGCAGTCGCCCGGGGAAGGAGTCCGGGCTCAGATAGCCCAGGTCGAGCGCGGGGTGCACGAGGTAGAAGTCGGCGATGCCCGCGTGCACGTCGACCCCCGGCAGCGTGATCCGGCCCGCTGCGTCGGTGCGCCCGTGCACGAGGTCCGGCGTGTGCCCGCACCCTGAGCAGAAGCCCACGAGCACGCCCGGCACCGGCTGGTCGCGCCAGTCGCGCACCTCGGCGCGCACCGTCGCGCCGGGCGAGAGCCGCACGATCGGCTCGTCGAACGAGCCCATGGCCATGCGCTGTCCGTAGCCGCTGGCGCGCGCGCACATCCACGACCAGGGCCGGTGGCCGTCCGCACCCTCGTCGACGCGCGCGACGACCACGCCGTCGGCGTCGGCGACGAGGCGCATCGCCAGCGGCAGTTCGCCACCGACCGGCGCGTTCGCCTCGGCCAGCAGCAGCACCTCGGCGCCCGCGATCCCAGCACCCGAGATCCCGTCCACGACCCGGCAGGTCAACCACCGCTGCCCGTCCTCGGTGCCGAAGACCGCGTCGCCAGTCAGCCCCGGCCGGTCGAGTACGGTCGTCGACGGCGCCTGCGCGCCCAGCACAGCGGCCAGACCGAGCGCGACCGCGGTGTCGCGAAGAGGGTGCACTTTCGGCATGTCGACGCGGAGCATGCAAGCAATGTACCGAGCGGCGTCTGGGACGACACCGGCAGGCGCCCGACCGCCCCTGATCCCGGCTTTGACGGTCGCCTGCCGTTGCGTGACCATGCGCGCATGACCGACTCGCCATTCGCGGACATGCCGCCGCCGCCGCCCGAGCCCCGCAAGCTCGAGGCGCTGCCGCGCGGGGGCGTGCTCGCGTTCGTCCCCCACCCCGACGACGAGATCGCGGGGCCGGGCGGCGCGCTGTGCATGCACCGGCGGCAAGGGGACCCGGTCCGCGTCATCGTCGCGACCGACGGGCGCGCCGGCGACCCTGACGGCAGGCACGAACCCGAGGCGTTCGTGCAGGTTCGCCGTGAGGAGACCCGCGCCGGGCTCGCGGAGATCGGCGTGCACGACGTGCACTACTGGGGCTTCCCGGACGGCCACGTGCTCAGCGACCGCGACCTCGCGCTCGCGCTCGAGAAGGCCGTCTCGGCGCTCGAGACCACCCGCCCCGACATCGTCTACCTGCCGTGGGAGTTCGAGGGCCACGCCGACCACCACGCGCTACACCACGTCGTCGTGCGGGCGCTCGCCGCCGTCGACTTTCGGGGGCTCGCGCTCGGCTACGAGGTGTGGAACGCGATGCTGCCCGACGTCGTGCTCGACGTCAGCGAAGTCATGGACCAGAAGCTCGCGGCGATGCGCTGCTACGCCAGCCAGCTCGCCTATGCCCGGTTCGACAACTGCGTGACCGGGCTCAACATGTACCGCTCGCTCGTCCACGGCGCCGGCGAAGGGCACTGGGAGGCGTTCCGGCTGGTGCGCGGCGCGCTGCAGGCAGGGGACGCCTGAGCTCCGCCCGGCTTGTAGCGCACCGAGGACTGCCCCAAGATCGAGCCCACATGAGCGACGAGGTCACGATCCGCGCCTACCAGCCCGGCGACGAGCACGCGCTGGTCGAGGGCTACAACAAGATCTTTCCGCAGCAGCGCGCCCTCGAACACTGGTACTGGAAGTTCCGTGACGCGCCGATCGGCGACAACCCGATCGGGCGCACGCAGGTCGCAGTCGCCGAGTCGCAGCAAGCGGGCATCGTCGGCACCTACACGTCGATGATGGTGCGGGTCCGGATGGAGGGCGAAGACCTGCTGGCCGCGCAGGGCCTCGACATGTGGGTCTTTCCCGAGTTCCGCCGCAAGGCGCCGCGACCGGGCCTGTTCGTCCACGTCGGTCTCAAGCACTACGAGCTGTTCGGCGGCACGGCGCCAGGACAGGCCCGGTTCCACTACGGCTGGCCGATCCCGAACTGGCGCATCGGCCAGCGCTACCTGCGCTACGAGAACATCCGGGACTGGGACTTCCTGTTCCGGCAGAAGCCGGCGGGCGGCTTCCCGCTGCGGCCGTCGAGCAGCGCGCTCGTGGTCTCGCGCGTCGACCGATACGGCGCCGACGTCGACGCGCTGTGGGACCGGCTCAAGGACGCGGCCGGCCTCGCGATCGTGCGCGACAGCGCGTATCTCAACTGGCGCTACGCCGACGCGCACGACCGGGACTACGAGCTCTACGAGTGCCGTGAGCGATCGACCGGAGACCTGCGCGGCGTGTTCGTCTACTCTCGCAGCGACTTCCTGTTCGCAGGCTCGACCTACATCGTCGACTGGCTCTGCCCGGTCGAGGACGACGACGCGATGATCGCCATGGTCGCGTCCGCCGAGCAGCGCACCAACGAGGACGGCCGCAACGTGCTCGCGACGCTGTTCCCGCCGCTGGACCCGCGGTTCCTCAAGTTCCAGGAGATGGACTTCCTGGTGTTTGGGACCAACTACTTCCTGGTGGTCATCCCGTTCGACAACCGCGGGACGCTGTTCTACCGGGAGCAGTGGTACCACACCGCGGGCGACAGCGACCTGCTCTGATCCGCGCGGCGCCGGCGCCTACTGGAAGACCTGGTTCGCGTTGGGGATGCCCGCGCTCTGCGGCGCAGGCGGCTGCCAGGCGAACTGGGCGTAGCCGCTGCCGCCTCCGGACAGGCGCAGCGAGGAGCCGACCGGCGTCGCCGAGCTCTCGGTGACGCCGATGTCCTGGGACGCGCGGCCGCTGCAGGCCCCGTTGGTCGCGCTGAACACGCCGCCATAGCTCAAGAACTGCACGACGACGCCGTGAGACGTCACGATCGCGACGCCGTCGTTGCCGTTCTGCAGGCCCGGGAAGGCGAACGAGAGCGTGCCGTAGTCGCTCTGCTGCGCGGGGATGTCGCCGCGCATCGGGACGCGCGCGTAGGCCCGTCCGTCCGCGCCGTTGTAGGCCACGAGCATCCAGCCATCGAGCCGCGTGCCTGCGCGGCCCGCGACCTCGACGAACTCGTTCACGTCGACGCCTGCGTTGTCGTAGTGCAGCTCGTTGATCCAGACCTCGGGGACGCGCGTCGGGGACGGTCCGGTGCTGCACTGGCCGGCGAAGATGCAGTCGACCCACTCGGGATGGTCTACGAACGGGTTGCGGTTGCCCTGGTAGGAGAAGATCGCGTTGGTCCGCGCCAGCTCCTTGGCGTCGACCGGGTCCTGCGCGTGCCACTGGAGCAGCACGCTGAGCTTGCCCATGTAGGCGACCGAGGCGTTGCTGCCGGTCGCGCTCGCGAAGATCTGCGCGACGTTGTCCGTGAGGATCAGGTCGGGCTCGGCGGTGCCGTTCTGGTGGTTGCCGCCCTCGTAGCGAACGTCCATGTAGAACAGCGCCCGCGCGATGTCGCCGCGGCGGTCGTGCCAGACCTGGAAGCCGCCTGGGGAGTTGCCGGTCGTGCGCCAGTTGGAGTTGCCGGGGAAGACCCCGCTGCCGCCGCCCTGGCCGCTGTTCACCTGCGTGGTGAGCTCGACCCACGCGCCGCTGCCGGTGTCGAACACCCGCCGGTCGCGCTGGCTGTTGTAGCCAATATCGCAGAGGAACAGGTGGTGGCAGTCCGTGTAGGCGTAGTTGCTGCTGACGTTGCTCGGGAAGCCGTAGCTGTTCGGCCAGACGTGCTCGCGGTTGTAGTTGGTGTTGCCGCCGGTCGCCTTGGGATAGGTCGCGTTGCGGTAGACGTCGAGGATCCGTCCGCTGTTGGTCGGGTCCTGGTCCGCGATCTTCAGGATGTCCCACGTGTCGGTCGCGCCCGACGTGTACGGGAATCGCTGGTGGTCGTCGATCACGTCGTGCAGCGTCGCGCGCAGCTGCGCGGGCGTGGCCGTGACGACCGTCGCGTAGTAGTTCGTCGGCGCCTGCGCCGCGACGGCGACGCAGGTGCAGAGCGAGCTCAGGAGGGCGCGGCGCATGGTGTGGAGAGGATAGCGCGGGCGCGCGCGCTGCGCAGGCGGAGCGAGGCCTGTGGACCGCGGGCCGCGTCGGTCCGCCGCATTCGCCGTCATCGTCCGTAGATCACGCTGCCGACCGCGTCCCGGAGAACGGCGGCGGCGGCCGCGTGTCCGGCTGGGCCCCAGTGCGCGTCGCACGGCAGGAACTGGTCGCCCAGCGCGCCCTCGAAGCGCGCCTGAAGCGCGGGCAGCAGCGGCACGAACCAGATGTTGTCGACCCCTGCGGCCCACTCGGCGAGCGCGGCGTCGAGCGGGTTGCGGCCGTCCGGACCGCACGCGGCGAAGTCGGCGTGACGCGGGATCGTGAACAGCACCACCGGTCGCGGCGCGGCCGCGGCCGCGAGCTGTTCGTACGAGTGGCGGAGCCGCCCGAACTCCTCCTGCGAGAACCGGAAGAACCTGCTGGACGGCCCTTCGGCCCGGACCTCGAGCCTGCGCGCGTAGCGCCACTGCTTGAACGCCGAGTAGGCGAAGTCGAGCACGTTCTTGCTGTAGGTGAACTCGCGCAGCGCGCGGCCGAAGGAGACCTCCGCAGCCGAAGTGTCACAGCGGTACTTCGAGTCTTCGACCGAAGGCAACGAGTAGCGCAGCTCGAGGTCGGGGTAGCGACCCTCCCAGTAGGGCTGGTAGCGGTCGGGCTTGGGCACGTCGTCGTCGAAGTCGTTCTCGGGCAGGATCGACGCGAGCACGGCGTCGTGCCGGAATCCGGACGCGAGGTGGGTGTAGAGCGCGAACGCGTGCGTCGGACCGGTGTTGCCGCTCGAGCCGAAGTTGAGGTGAGGCACGCCCGTCTCGGCCTCCAGCACATCCGAGAGCCGGTCTTCGGCCGCGACCCCGAAGCCCTCCATGAACGAGTCCCCGAGCACGAGCAC
>CAZTQF010000011.1:0-15600 GCA_964615255.1 uncultured candidatus Brocadiaceae bacterium
CATCTGGGAAGGCACCAGCGAAATCCAGCGCCACATCATCTCGCGAGAGATGCTCAGGCCGCTGGGCGGTTAGGGCCGGTCCATGCTGCGCCCTGCCCCTTCCCTTACCCGGCTGCTCAATCCGCGCTCGGTCGCCGTCATCGGCGGCTTCGGGCTGATCGTGCTCCGCGAGGCGGCGTCGGTCCTCCGCCGCGCGAGCCGCTGGCGGCACCAGGAGGTGACCGTGCGCGGCGCCGCCTACCTGATCCCCATCGTGCCGTTGGTCGCGATCCTGCTGTTCGACGTGCCGATCCTCGCGGCCTTCGTGCTCGGCTTCGTCTACGCGATCCTGGTGACGGCGCGGCCCGGATCGATGGCGATGACCGTGCAGTGCCTGATCGAGGGCAGCGCCAGCGTGATGCCCGCGATCGTGCTGATGTTCGGCATCGGGATCCTGATCAGCGCGGTCAAGGGACCCGCCGGGTGGTCCGCCGCACACGACAACGCCACGTGGCCGGTGCTCGCGGCCATCGAGCCCGTCCTCCGCGAGCTGGTCCCTTCATCACCCTGGCTCTACGTGGTCGGCTTCGGGTTCGCCGCGCCGCTGGCGCTGTATCGAGGCCCACTCAATGTCTGGGGCCTCGGCTTCGGCGTCGCCACGGTGCTGATGGGGAGCGGCAACCTGCCGCCGGCGGCCGTGATGGCGCTGCTGCTCAGCGTCGGCCAGGTGCAGGGCATCTGTGATCCGACCAACACCGCGAACGTCTGGATCGCCAACCACCAGGGCGTCGACGTCAACGCGATCCTGTTCCGCACCCTGCCGTTCGTCTGGGTCGCGGTCTTCCTCGGGCTCGGCGTCGCCGCGTCGTCGTATCTGTGAGCGGTCCCCAAAAGCGCAGCCTGAAGATCGGCATCGACGTCGGCGGCACGTTCACGCACGCCGTCGCGGTCGACGCCGCGCGCGTCGCGCTGGTCGGCAAGGCGGTCGTGCCGACCACCCACGACCACCAGGACGGCGTCGCCGCGGGCGTCGTCGCGTCGATGCAGAAGCTGCTGGCGGCCGAGGGGATCGCGCCCGAGGAGGTGGTGCTGATCGCCCACTCCACGACGCAGGCGACCAACGCGCTGCTCGAGGGAGACGTCGCCAAGGTCGGGATCCTGGCGCTCGGGGCCGGCGCCCAGGGCCTGCGGGCGCGGCGAGAGGCGCGGCTCGGCAGCGTGCCCCTGGGCCCGGGGGCCGTGCTGGAGACCACCTCGCGCTTCCTCGACGTGGGCGAGGGCTTCGACGAGCACGCAGCCCGCGCCCGGATCCAGGAGCTGATCGACGACGGCGCCGCCGCGCTCGTCGCGGCCGAGCCGTTCAGCGTGGACCGGCCGGAGAACGAACAGGCCGTGGTGCGGATCGCCGAAGAGCTTGGCCTGCCGGCCACGGCGACGTCGAGCCTCACGCAGCTCTACGGCCTGCGCATGCGCACGCTGACCGCCGCCGTCAACGCGAGCATGCTGCCCGTCATGATCGAGACTGCCGACCGCACGGCGCGCGCGATCGCCGCGAGCGGCATCGACGCGCCGCTGATGGTGATGCGCTCCGACGGGGGCATCATGGACATCGAGGCCATGCGAAGGCGGCCCGTGCTGACGATGCTCTCGGGCCCCGCCGCCGGCGTCGCCGCCGCGCTGATGTACGAGCGCGTGACCAACGGCGTGTTCGTCGAGGTCGGCGGCACCTCGAGCGACATCTGCCTGATCCAGAACGGCCGCCCCGAGATCCGCGCCGCGGAGATCGGCGGCCGCAGGATGTTCCTGCGCACGCTCGACGTGCGCACCGTCGGCGTCGCCGGCGGGTCCGTCCCGCGGGCGCGCAAGGGCAAGCTCTTCGACGTCGGCCCGCGCAGCGCGCACATCGCGGGCCTAGAGTACGAGGCGTTCGCGCCTGAGCTCGGCGAGGTCGAGGTGGTGAGCTTCCGACCGCGCCCCTCGGACCCGGACGACTACCTGGCGCTGCGCCGCGGCGGTGAGGTCAGCCACGCGATCACGCCGACCGGCGCCTCCAACCTGCTCGGGCTCTCCGAGGGCTACGGCAAGGGCGACGCGTCGTCCGTCCGGCGCGCGTTCGACGCGCTCGCGCGCTACCTCGGCGGCACCGCCGAGGCGGCCGCGACCAAGCTGCTCGAGCTCGGCGCCGCGCGCGTCGCGCCGGTCGTCAAGCGGCTGCTCAAGGAGCACAAGGTCCAGGCCGACGAGTTCGTCATGGTGGGCGGCGGCGGCGGCGCCGAGGCGGTCGTGCCGTTCACCGCGAGGTCGCTCGGGATGCAGCACAAGATCACGCGGCACGCCGAGGTGATCTCCGCGATCGGCGTCGCCCTCGGGATCCTCCAGGACTCCGTCGAGCGCACGCTGCTCAACCCGAGCGAGTCAGACCTGCTGGCGATCCGTCGCGAAGCGCACGACCGGGTCCAGGCGATGGGCGCCGACCCCGAGACGATCGAGGTCCACGTCGAGATCGACCGGCGCGAGCGCCGCGTCCGGGCGACGGCGAGCGGCTCGCCGCAGCTGCGCACCAAGGACCTGAGCGGGCCGCGGCCGTCGTCCGAGCAGCTGCGCGAAGTCGCCGCCGGCGCCATGCGGGTCGTCGCCCAGGACGTCGAGGTCCACGGGGGAGCGGACAGCTGGCTGCGCACGTTCACGGCCGAGCACCGCGTCCCGGTCCTGCTGGGCCTCTTCAAGGTCTGGCGCATGCCAGCAGCCGTGGTCGACGCCGACGGCGTGGTCCGCTACCGCACGAAGGACGCGTTCTGCGCGACGACCGCGGCCGCCGGCGTGGAGGCGCGCCTCGGCGAGCTGGTCGAGCGCTACACGACCTGGGGCGACGGCGGCCTGGTCCTGCCCGAGGTGCAGCTGGTCAAGCCCGGCCAGCTGGTCGACCTCGCCGGCCTCGTCGAGCAGGCCCAGCTGCTGGCGCTCGCCGGCGCCGAGGTCGCAGGGCTGGACGCAGACGAACAGGTCACGCTCATCGTCGTGCCGCGCGGCTGACGCAAGCGGCCCGACCGAAGCTGCCGACCTGGCGGCCGCAGCCGCCGCTCAGAGCCCGAGTCGCTCGCTTTGGCGAGCCTCGAAGCGCGGATCGTCGCAGCCGACCTCACGGTCGGGGACGCAGACGCAGCCGGCCGCGATGAGCGCGCGCTGCACGCCCGCGACGTCCAGCTCGTGCACACCTTTGCCCGCGAGCGCGGCCTGCGCTGCGGCTTCTCCCGCCGCCTGCCCGATCGCGACCGCGACCGGCTGCAGCCGCGAGCAGCCGTTGACGATGTGGGTCACGCCGATGCACTTCTCGGCGGCGATCAGGCCCTCGACGCCGGCGGGCCGCATCGCGGAGAACGCGACCTGGAACGGCGCGTTGTCCGGGTAGCTCTCGCCGAGCCGCTCACCCGGCGGGCGGTGGTCCTTGTCGTGGTGGTGGTCGAGGTAGTAGTCGCCCACCGCGACGCCGTCGGGGAGCAGGGCGTTGTGGCCGCTGTCGTCCTGCGGCACGACGTCCTGCTCGACCATCCACCGGACCGGCACGACGCGCCGGCTCTCGCGCACATACGGCAACAGCGGCAGGTGATCGCTGGTCGGGTAGACGCCCTCGGCGAGCCCCCACTCCGGATGCCCGAGCTGGTGCTGGATGTAGTGCACGTAGGCCAGCGTGCGCTCCTTGGCGCGCCGGATCGTCTCGGCGCGCTCCGCCCGTGAGCCGAACAGCCCCTGCGCCGGGTAGTCGTTGCAGTGGAACGGCCAGTTCAGCATGAACATCCCGCCCGGCAGCAGCGCGTAGCTCAGGAAGCTGTCCCAGTCGTGCAGCTTGTGGTTCCAGTAGGCGGCATCCTGCACCGAGCAGAGCTGGCTCGTCGAGCAGTCGAACCGCGCGACGTCGAAGCCGTCGGGCAGCGGCACCGCGGGCGCCTCGCCGTCGAAACGGCGCATGGTCGCGACCATCGTCAGGTCCTGGATCTCGAGGTCCGGCACGTCGGGCGCGTGCGGCTCGCCGGTCTGCTTCCGCGACTCTCGTCCGAGCCGGTAGGGCACCGAGCCCAGCTCGAGCACGTCGCCGTACTCCGTCGCCTCGATCGTGACCTTCGCGCGCACCTCGAGCGAACCGCTCGGCGTGTCGAACACGGCGCCGCGGATCACGTCGCCGTCGCGCAGCACCTCTCGGATCACCGCGCCGTGCCGAACGGCCGCGCCCGACGTCCGCGCGGTGTCGGCAAACCACCGCGCCGCGAGGTCCGGCTCGAAGCACGTGTTGGAGACCCACCCCGTGCGGACCGCGTCGCGGCCGCCGTAGTGCGCCTCGATGTCGTCCCGAAACGCCCGGAAGATGCCGCCGCCCAGCGCGCCTTCGTTGCCGTCGATGCAGCTGACGCCGGCCGCCGTGATCATGCCGCCGAGCCACGTGGTCTCCTCGCAGACCAGCGCGCGGGCGCCCGACCGCGCCGCCTGGATCGCGGCCGCCGCGCCCGAACAGCCGCCGCCGACCACCAAGACGTCCACCTCGCACCGCTCTACAGCCTCTGCCATGATGCGCGCATGCTAGCCGTTGTCGCCGCCGCCGCGATCGCCACCTTCCAGCAGCCAGGGCCGGTCGAAGTGCGCGGCGTCTGGATCCCGAACAGCTACTCGTCGTTCTTCCAGTCGCGTGAGAACGTCGAGACGCAGATGGCGCTCTTGGCCGAAGCCGGGGTCAACGTGGTCTTCCCGGTGGTGTGGAGCAAGGGGCACACCTTGTTCGACAGCGAGGTCGCCGAGGCGGTCGTCGGCCGCCGCGTCGACCCCCGCTACGGCCGCCGCGACCCGCTCGCCGAGGTGCTGTTCGAGGCGCACCGGCACGGCATCGAGGTCGTGCCCTGGTTCGAGTACGGCTTCGCCGCCGGCCACGAGACCTATCCGGGCAAGGCGCTGGTCACGCATCCCGAGTGGGCCGCGATCGGCGTCGACGGGCAGCCGGTGGTGAAGAACGGCTTCGCCTGGATGAACTCGCTCGCGCCAGCCCCGCAGGCCTTCTTGACCGCGATGGTCGTCGAGTGCGCCGAGCGCTACGACGTCGACGGCGTCCAGGGCGACGACCGCCTGCCAGCACTCCCGGCCGAGGCGGGCTACGACCCGGCGACGGTCGCCCGCTACCGCGAAGAGCGCGGTCAGGACCCGCCGAAGGACATCCACGACCGCGCCTGGACGCAGTGGCGCGCCGACCGCTTGACCGAGTACCTCGCGACGCTGCGGGACGCCGTCAAAGAGGTCGACGGAGAGCTCGTGTTCTCGATGGCCCCCGGCGCGCCGAGCTGGGCGCTCAGGGACTACCTGCAGGACCAGAAGACCTGGGTCGAACGCGGCCTGGTCGACGCGCTCCATCCGCAGCTCTACACGCGCGACCAGGGGGGCTACGACCGCATGGCCGACGCGACGCTCGCGATCGAATGGCTCGGCCGGCAGCGCAAGCTGGTGTCGCCCGGCGTGCTGTCGTGCTTCCGCGACTACGTGATCAGCGAGGAGCTCGCGCTCGGCTCGATCGCGACCAATCGCGACCGCGGCTTCGCCGGCGAGGTCTGGTTCTACGAGAAGGGCCTGGTCGTCGACGGCGGCGCGCGCGCCAAGGACCTCGGCCGAGGTCCCTACCGGCGACGCGCCCAGCTGCCCTGGCGCAAGTCGACGGACTGGCGCCCCAAGGCCGTGGACGGCCGCGCCGCCGCGCGCGACGGCAGGGAGGTCTGGTCCGGCCCGGTCACCGTGGGCGGCAGCTACGCCGTGTGGATGGACGCCGCGCCGAGCGCCGAGGACCGGCTGCGCGGCATCGACCTGCCGCGCTGGCAGAAGGTCGGGCAGCGCACCCTCGAGCCCGGCGCCGACGTCGAGCTGGCGCGGCTCGCGCCGGGCGCGGCGCGGCGCGTGCTCGCGCTGATCGACCGGCGCGCGATGCGGCGGCGCTAGGGCTGCTGGCCGAGCAGCCGCTCGCACATCCACAGCGCCCGCGGCACGTGGAAGCAGCCCTTGTAGGGCCCCGCCTTGAACCGCTGCGAGACCTCACCTTCGCGCGTCAGGTAGCCGAACCACTCGCCGTGCTCGGGGTCGCAGAAGCGATCCATGGCCCAGGTCGCGACCTGTTCGAAGCGCGCCCACCACCTCGCGTCGCCCGTCGCCCGCCAAGCGATCAGCGTGCCGATCATCGCCTCGCAGTGCGGCCACCAGAGCTTGCATGACCACTCCAGCTGGAGCGGGCTGAAGCCGTCGGCGTCGAGGAAGTAGTAGATGCCACCGTGCTCGGAATCCCAGCCGACATCGAGCGCGCCCGCCATCATCGCGAAGGCGTCTTGAGCCAGCTGCTCGTCGCGGATCCGTCGCGCGTACTCCGCGAGGAACCACGCGGCCTCGACCACGTGGCCCGGGTTGAGCAGCCGCCCCTCGGGCGCGTCGATCAAGCCGCCGTCAGGCGCGACGTGCTCGCGCACGAGCCGCCGCTCGCGGTCGAAGTGCAGCATCACGCGGCGCACGCAGTCCCGCTCGATCGCGTCGTAGTCGTCGCGGTCGTCGAAGGTCTCCGAGCCTGGCGCGCCGCGCAGCTCGGCGACGAGGTTGAGCAGGATCATCGGCACGGCGAGGTCCTGCCCCGCCCGCTGCCCCGCGAGGCGCGGCCGGCCGAGCGGCGCAGGGTCTTCGACCAGCGCCAGCACGCGCTCGAACAGCTCGAGCGCGCGGGCGCGGAACGACGCGTCCCCGCTCGCGCGCGCGTACTCCGCATACGCCATCACCAGGAAGCACTCGGAGAAGATCTTGCGCTGCAGGCCGATCGGCGCGCCGTCGCGGGCGAGCTGGAAGAACGCGCGCCCGTCCTTGCCGACCGCGTGCTCGCGCAAGAACTCCGCGCCTAGGCGCGCCGCGTCGAGCAGCGACGCGTCGCCCTTGTCGAGGTAGAGTTTGGACAGCATCCAGACCTGCCGGCCCTGCAGCCAGACGTGCTTGTCGTCGCCGAACCGCTGCCCGTCGCGGTCGAGCTGGTTGAAGTAGCCGCCGTGCTCATGGTCCAGCGAGTGCCGCATCCAGAACGGAAGCACGTTCTGCCACAGGTCGGCGCCGACCCGGTCGCGCCAGCGGACGAGCTCGGCGGCGGTAGGCTGCGCTCCGCTCACGACCGGCCTCGGTCCCCGACGCCGCGACGCCACTCCGCGTAGAGCCCGTGCAGGCCGCGCGCCGACTCGAACATCGAGTTGGGGCTCAGGAAGTGGCTGTACTCGAACGTGATCAGCTTGTCGACGCCGGCCGCGCGCGCCGCCTCGATCTTGTAGCGGAGCTTGGGCCACGCGATCGGCGGGAACTTGATGTGCACGTCGCGGTCGAAGCTCTCGACGTTCGACCAGCACGTGATCCGGTGCTCGCGCGCGAGCGCCGCGTTGGTCGCGAGGTAGTCCGGCAGCTCGGAGAAGTCGACCTGACCGTCCTGGAACGCCACGACGTCGACCAGCCCCTGAACGCGCGCGAAGATGCGACCCCAGTTGTCGGCGTGCTCGGCGAGCGTGAACGGCTGATCGAACTGCTTCTTGCCGCGCGGATAGGGCGAGATCAGGATCGGCAAGTCCGCGAGCCCCTTGAGGTGGGCGGCGAGGTCCTCGTAGACCCGCATCACCGACTCGTCGAACGCGTCGATCTCGTGGCTGATGTACCAGCCCTTGAAGGCCGCGTGCCCGCCGTAGCGCTGCACGAACTCGTCGGTGAAGTCCCGGTTGACGGCGACCTCGGCCGCGTGCTCGCCCTTCATCCAGTGGTCGCCGGAGTCGTAGGTCCCGAACCAGAACCCCATGCCGTGCTCCTGCGCCAGGTCGAGGAACCACTGCACGAGGTCGTCCTGCACGATCAGGTAGCCGTGCCGCTGCTCGAGCACCTTGGACGGATACGCGCACCGGTCCCGGTAGCCCGCGCGAATGAGGATCACGGTGTCGATGCCGTCGTCGGCCATCGAGCGGAAGTCCCGCGCCCACTCGGCGCGCCCCCAGTTGGCAGACGGAATGTCGTGGCTGATTTCGTCGAGGAAGGTGCCGGTGATCATCGCCTGAGCTCGTCGTCTGGAGCGGGGCGCACAGGCTACCGCCGACGGCCCGGCAGGCGACGGCCAACGGACGCCTGGGAACAACCTCGGGACCCTCGCGGCGATCCCACGCTTCCGCGCCGCGCGGCATGGCCCGAGCCTCCCTGCGGTCGGACGGAAGCAGACGTCGGCCCGGCGGAAGCTCAGACCGCTGCGAAACCGGATAAAGACCCAACAGCATGGTATTTTATGCCGATCTGGCCCACGCAAGAATGCTTAGGTGAGTAGTATCTACACCTCCTAACGTGCGGCCACAGAACTTGGGACATGATCTGCGACGGTGCGCGGCGCTGGTAGCGCTCGCGGCAGCTTGCGCGTCGGCGGGCGCGCAGGGCTACGGCGGGGAGAAGTCCGCAGCGCCTGCGGTGGTCCAGGAGGCCGCGTGGCGAACGGCGCCGGCGTGGCGCCAGTTCCTCCGCACCCACCAGGGCGAGTGGAGCGTTCGCTGGTCCCCGTCGACCGCGAGCCCCCGCGCGATCTGGGGCTCGGGCATCCCGCTGGACGACTGGCGGGAGAACACCCTGTCCGAAGCGAGGCGCCACGCCCGCGCCGTGCTCGAGGCGCACCGCGAGCTGCTCGGACTCGGGCAGAGCGAGCTGCGCGAGGAGATCGGGGCGCGCATGCACCGCGTCTGGTCGTTCACGTACCGGCAGTTCCATCGCGGCCTCGAGGTGATCGGCGGACGCGCGGACGTGCGCGTGCACATGCGCGGCCGCGTGCCGATGTTCGGCAGCGCCGCGTTCTCGATCCCCGAGGACTTCTCGACGACGCCGCAGGTCACCGCCGACGCGGCATGGCTCGTCGCCTGGCAGGCGCTCGGCGAGGCTCCGGCGCTCGCGGCGCAGCCAAAGCAGCTCGCGCGACCGCGGCTGGTGATCTACGGCGACGTGCACGCGGACACGCTGCAGGTCCCTCGACTCGCCTACGAGGTGTCGCTGAGCAACGTCGACGCCGCCGGGCGCGGATCCATCGGCCGCAGCTACGTCGACGCGGCAACCAGCGAGGTGATCGCGTTCGTGAGCGACAAGCACCAGTGCGGCGTCGCCGGCTGCGCCCTCGCGCCGACGCCTCGTCGCGCGCCGGCGCCGGTGCCGACGACGGTCACGGTGACCGGCTGGGTCCGCACCGGCGCCGACGCGTCGTCGCCGCTGTCGAACGTGCCGATGCCCGGCGTCGAGGTCGACGTCCCGCCGCACGGCGTCCAGGTGACGGACGCCAACGGGCAGTTCGTCGTCGACATCGCAGCGCCGGTCACCGCGAGCATCAGCACGCTCGCGGGACGCCATCACGCGGGCGTCACCGGCCCCGCCGCCGTCAACGGCTCCTGGACGATCGCGCCAGGCGTCCCGGCGACGATCCAGCTGCTCGGCCCGGGCGCTTCGGCGAACGCCGTCGCGCACACGACGGTCTCCTGGTGGATCGACCGCAGCAACGAGTGGGCGCGCGCCACCTTGGGCAACTCGCCGGAGCTCGACCTGCTCAGCGACATCGCGGTCCAGGTCAACCAGCTCGGCCCCTGCTCGGCCTACTACACCAACAACTCGCTGTCCTTCCACCAGGCCGGCGGGACGTGCCAGAACACCGCCTTCTCGACGGTCATCGCCCACGAGTGGGGTCACGGCCTCGACGACCGCTACGGCGGCGTGTCGCAGACCGACGGCCTCAGCGAGGGCTGGGCCGACATCGTCGGCTGCTACCTGCTGGACACGCCCGTCATCGCCAGCGGGCTGCAGACGCCCGGCGTCGGGATCCGCGACGGCAACAACGCCACCCAGTACCCGTGCGTCGGCTGCGGCGTGCACCTCGCAGGAGAGTCCTGGATGGGCTTCGCCTGGAAGCTGCGCGACCGCCTCGAGGGCTCCCTCGGCAGCCGCGCGCAGGCGGTCGCGACCTCCAACGCGATCGTCGTCGGCTCGATCGTTGCCGACGCCGACGACCAGCAGGCGGCGGTGCTGGAGGTGTTCGTCGCAGACGACGACGACGGTGACCTGAGCAACGGCACGCCGAACTCCGCGGACCTCGCGTGGGCGTGCGACCAGCACGCGCTGCCCTACCCGGGTCAGGCCCTGGTCCCGAACGACGACTGCGCCGGCGCGCTCCCGCTGGCCGACGGGGTCAACGGTCCGTTCACCACCGTCGGCGCGCTCGGCTCGGCGCCGCCGTGGCCGTGCGCGGCGGGTGCGGCCGACGTCTGGTTCTCGGTGGACGTCACAGCGGCCGGCACGCTGTCCGTCACGACCTGTGGCTATGCGACCTGGGACACGACGATGCAGCTGTTCGCCGGCAGCTGCGGCGCGTTGACCAGCCTCGCCTGCAACGACGACGCCTGCGGCGGGGTGCGCTCGACGGTCACGGCGAACGTCACGCCGGGCACCTACCTGCTCCGCGTCGGCGGCTTCGCCGGTGCGTCGGGCACCTTCAGCCTGGACGTCACGATCCCGGCGCCGCCCCCGGCTGCGCCGAGCGCGCTCACGGCGTCGGCGACCGGCGCCACCTCGGTGCAGCTGGCCTGGACGGACAACAGCTCCGACGAAGTCGGGTTCGCGATCGAGCGCGCGGCCGGTGCCGGAGGCTTCGCCCTGGTGGCGACCGCGCCCGCCAACGCCACCTCGTTCGCGGACACCGGCCTGCTGCCGACGACCAGCTACACCTACCGAGTCGCCGCAGCCGGCGCGGCGGGGCTCTCCGGTTACTCCAACGCCGCGACCGCGACGACGGGCCAGCTCGTCGCGCCGGCGGCGCCTTCGTCGCTGACGGCCACCACGATCGCGGCGTCTGCGGTCGCGCTGTCCTGGGCCGACAACAGCAGCTCCGAGGACGAGCACTACGTCGAGCGCAGCCAGGACGGGGTCGCCTTCGCGCTGGTGGCGCTGCTCGGCCCCAACCGCACGTCCTACGTCGACGTCGGGCTCGCGCCGGGCGCGACGCTGCACTACCGCGTATCGCCCTACTCCAATACGACCACTGCTACGACCGGCGCGATGCTGCCGCCGAACGCACCGAGCGGGCTCAGCGCGGCCACCGTGGGCAGCGACACGATCGACCTGACGTGGATCGACAACGCGACCACGGAGGCCGGCTTCTCGATCGAACGCTCCCCCGCCGGCGAAGAACAGTGGGTCCAGGTCCACGCCGTCGGTCCGGACACGACCACGCTGCGTGACGAAGGCCTGGGCGCGGGCCGCGCATACGACTACCGCGTCCGCGCGTTCGCGGGCCTGCTGTCTTCGCCCACGTCGGCGGTGGCGAGCGCCAGCACGCTCGCGCCGTCCTCGACCTCGAGCCATGCGACCGGGGAGCTCGCCACCGCAGGCACCGTGGTGAGCGGGTTCCAGCTCACGCAGGTCGACGACGGGCAGGCGGCGCAGGTCCAAGAGCAGCTCTCCGCGGGCCGGCCGCAGGCTCGCTACAGCTTCCTCTCGCACACCTACGTGCTGCCGATCCCGACCGGCGGTGCGCTCTGCCTCGAGGCCAACGCGTGGCAGACCGCGTCGGCAGACGGAGACCTGTTCGCGATGGAGTGGTCTCGCGACAACGTCCACTTCGAGCGCGCGTTCGTGATCCGGGCGACGGCCGACGGCACCACCTACCAGGCGGCGCTGCCGTCGTCGCTAGCGGGCGACCTCTACGTGCGCGTCGTCGACACCGATCGCGCGGCAGGCAACGTCGCGCTCGACAGCGTCTTCGTCGACGCGCTCGCGGTGCGCGCCACCGCGTTCTCGATCGCGGGCGCGCCCCTGCCGCCCCGCGGCGCCTGCGGCGCGGCGACGGCGCTCGGCCTCGAGGTCTCGTGGACGGACAACGCCATCGGCGAGACCGGCTACCAAGTCGAGCGCTCGGCAGACGGCGTGCAGTTCGTCCAGGTCGCAGCGCTGCCGGCCAACACCGAGAGCTTCACCGACACGGGAGCCAGCGGCGCGCCCGCTTTCTACTACCGGATCCGCGCCGTGAGCGCCGCGGGGGCCTCGGCGTGGTCGTCCAGCGGCGCGGTCACGGCGCCCGGGCAGGGCTTCGCCGACATCGTCGCCGACAGCGAGACGTCGATCGCTTCGACCGTGAACGGCACCTTCCTGGACACCACCACGCTCAACGGGGACGTCGAACGCCTGCGCGAGCTCCGCAGCAACGCCCCCTCCTCGCAGCGGATCAGCTACCTCGAGCACGAGTGGACGTTCGACGTCGTCCCGGGCTCGGTCGCGACCTTCCGGGTGCGCGCCTGGCAGGACGCCTCCTCGGACGGCGACAACTTCCGGTTCTCTTGGTCGCCCGATGGCGTCACCTTCCAGCCGATGCTGACGATCACGGCGACCGACGACCCCGGCACCTACAGCACCTTCACGCTGCCGGCAGGCACGGCCGGCGTCGTCTACGTGAAGGTCGAGGACACCGACCGCACGCCGGGCAACGACGACCGTGATCGGCTGTTCGTCGACCACATGCTGATCCGGTCGTTCTGATCCCGCGCGCAGGTGAACGCAGCCGCTCGGCGGACTACCGTGACGCCATGGCCACGACACCTCGCATCCCGGCGCTGCGGCGCGCGCTGCTCGGCTTCGGCACGATGGCCTGCCTGTTCGGGTGCGCCGACGCAGCGCCCGAGCGCAGCGGCCCGGTGCCGGCCCAGATCGCCGAGCAGCTGGGGCGCTACGCGCAGGTGTTCTCGTTCTCGGACGCGCTGGACCCGGACGCCGGCGACCGCATCCTCGGCCGGCTCTGCGCCGACTCCTTCCGGATGTCGTACGCGACGCCCGGCGAGGGCGCGACGCAGCCAGCGCTGCTCGACATGAGCTACCAGCTGGTCCTGTCGCTGATCCACATGATGCACGAGGCCGCGCGCGGTGATGAACCCGCGCTGAACGACATCGTCCCCTCAGAGCTCGCCGCGGCGTGGGTGCCGTTCGCCGAGCTCAAGCCCAAGCTGCGCGTCGTCGAGGTGCTGCGGCACTACCCCGTCGGCGAGGCCGTCTACGTCACCGTCGTACATGACGCGCACGAGGGCCTGCCGGAAGCGACCGCGCCGGGCGGCGCGCACCACTACGAGACGCACCTGACCTGGGTGCAGTCGAGCGACGGCTGGCGGCTCTACAACAAGGTCTGGGTCGACGTCCCGGCCCACTAGCCGACCGGCGCACGCCGACGAATCGGAGCCGAACACATGCCCACAACCGAACCCCCGCGCGTCCTGATCGTCGTCGGCGACGCGACCGAGACGGTCGACACGCTCTACCCCTACTACCGCCTCCAAGAGGCTGGGTTCGCGCCGGTCGTCGCTGGCCCCGAGCGCCGCACCTTCCAGATGGTCCTGCACGAGGTGCGGCCGGGATGGACCATCACCCGCGAGTGGGAGGGCTACCAGATCCAGGCGGAGGTCGCGTTCGCCGAGGTCGACCCCGCCGACTACCTCGGGATCTTCTTCAGCGGCGGGCGCGCGCCCGAATACCTGCGCTACGACGAGGACCTCGTGCGCATCACGAAGCACTTCTTCGCCGCAGGCAAGCCGATCGCGAGCGTCTGCCACGGCGTCGAGATCCCGGCCTACGCGGACTGCGTCAAGGACCGCCGCATGGCCACCGTACCCAAGTGCCGGTTCGACCTCGAGGTCGCCGGGGGCGTGTTCGTCGACGAGCCGTGCGTCGTCGACGGCAACCTCGTCAGCGGCCGCACGTATCACGACCACGGCCGCTACGTCGGGCACTGGATCGCGCTGCTCGAGGCAGCCGCCGCTCAGAGCTGAATCGTCACGAGCTCCGCGTCCGACAGCTCGAGGCCGAGCGCCGTCGTCGTGCCGGTCCCTTTCCCCAGCCCCTGCATCGCCAGCTGCACGCCCACGAGCGCGGGATCCGTCGGGATCGCGAGCGACCCCGTCGAGTAGCGCTCGGAGCCAGCCGCGTAGAGCAGGGTGCTGGCCAAGGTCGACAGATCCAGGCGCAGCTCACCGAGCGGCACGGGGATCGGCGGCTGCAGCGCGCCGGCGAACGCCAGCACGACGAAGCCAGGCTCGGACGCGACGTGCATATTGACGGGCTGCCCGATCGCCCAGTCCCCCACCGTCCACAGCGCGGGCGCTTCGATCGAGAGCGACAGCGACGCCAGCCGTGGCTCGGCGCGCGCGCGATCGCCGATCACGGCGTCGAGCCCGCGCCGGTCGACGTCGAGGTAGCGGTCGAAGAAGCCGCGCATGACGCGACGCGACGCAGCCCACACCGCCTGGTCGTTGGCCGTGATCACGAACAGCCCCGCGACGTTGTTGTGCCCGCCGCTCGCGTCCAGTCGGTAGTACGTGCGCAGGCCGCGCGCGCCGGTGGCGCCCAGATAGACCGGCAGGCCGGACAGCTGCCACGGCGTGATCAGGTCGCCTTCGGCCTGGATCACGCTGAGCGGCACGTCGACTTGCGACGTCACCGCAGCGCCCGGGTCGACCGGGGCGAACACGCAGCCGCAGCGATAGCCCGGGTTGTCCGCGAGCGCCTGCAAGGTGTTGCTGCCGCCTGCGGAGTGGCCGGACAAACCCGCGCGCGTCATGTCCAGCGCGGCCTCGAAGAAGCCCCCGACCTGCGCGTTCGCCGCGACCAGCGCGAAGAAGTAGGCCTCGGCGTCGTCCGCCTGCACCGTCGGGCTGAACTGACCGGTGTCGTTGAGCACGACGACGTAGCCGCGACGCGACAGATAGCTGCCCAGGCGCGTGTAGCTGGTCCCCACCTGCGTGAACCCGTGCAGGAACACGACCACGGGATAGCCGCCGGCTGGCGGCGCGATCATCGGCGCGTTGGCGCCGGCGACCGTCGCCGGGTAGTAGACCCGCGCGGACAGCGTCGCGCTGCCCTTGCCGGTCGTGTTCGCCCAAGTGACGCCGCGGTAGCCCGCCTCTTGCGCGAGACAGGAGAGCGCGAACGCGGCGGCAGCGGAGACAACTTGGATCGCCCGACGCATGCGCGCGGAGCGTAGCGCCGCGCCTCGCGGTCTCGATCGCGTTTTCGCGCGCAACCGCGCGCTTCGGCCCGTGCTACCGTTCGCTTCGCCGCAAGCGAGCGATCGGCTGCGCGCGGCTCAGAGCGTCACGGTCAGGAGCGTGGAGTCGGAGAACTCCACGCCCAGGTTGGTCGTCGTGCCCGTCCCGCGGCCGAGCCCCTGCACCGCGAGGTCGAAGCCCACCAACGCCGGGTTCGCAGGGATCGCGACCGGCAACGTGGCGTAGCGGTCGGCGCCGACGAGGATCGGCGCGCTCGAGAGCACCGAAGTGGGGTCGAGCTGCAGGAACCCGAGCGGCGTCGGCAGCGTCGCCCCGAGCGCGCCGGCGAACAGCAACACCGCCGGGCCGGGCTCGGACGCGAGCCTTACCTGCACCACCTGACCGACACCCGGGTCGCCGACCGTCCACAGCTGCGGAGACTCGATCGAGAGGTGCAGGTGCGAGAGCGCAGGCTCGGCCCGCGCCTCGTCGCCGATCACGCCTTCGAGGCCGGCTTGCTCTCCGAGCCGGTAGCGGTCCAGGAAGCCGCGCATGA
>CAZTQF010000012.1:0-7961 GCA_964615255.1 uncultured candidatus Brocadiaceae bacterium
CGACCGCCTCGGAGTGACCCAGGAACCGCCGGCACAAGGCCCGGTGGGCCCGGCTGCCTGGCACGGCCCGACCGATCTGGCCGACGAGCTCCTGGAACCCCTTGCTGTCGTGCAGGAGCAGGCAGCGGTCCAGCCCCGCGGTCAGATGGAACTGCCACTGGCTCTTCGGGACCTCGTCAAGGATGCGCGCGGGCAGGGTGAGCCTGCCCTTGTCATCAATGCCGTGTTCCGAGCTGCCGTAGTAGGTAGCCATCTTTCTCGCGACCTGGACATCACCTGCGCCCGTGTCATCCGGGAGCCTAGCGAGCCTCTACCCACAGTCAACCACACACACCCACCTCACAACCACGATCACCCACCTGTCGCCCCACCCACCCACTCAACCTACCTTCCATGGTGTGGCCGTAGCTGGACCGCCCCCAAGGGGAGGACCGGCAAGAGATCCGGCCCACAGAAAAAAATCTGGCGGTAACGTTCCGTCTCCTCCGACCCCCGCGCCCGAACCCATGCTGAACCGACCCTCGCTGCTGCTGATCGCCCTCCTCACGGTCCTCTGCTCCTGCGGGGGCGAGCAGCTCGTCGGGCTCCACGTCGACCTGGCGAGCGACGGCGCGGGCACAGTCACCGTGCGCGCGCTGGCGCCCGCGGGCGCGCCGCCCGCTGCCGCCGGCTCTCTGCAAGGTGCTGCGTGGCGCGTCCACGCCGGCCTGACGGCCAGCCAGGGCGACTTCGCCAGCATCGCGGACCTCGACCTCGGCGACGGCGGGGTGACGTTCGCCCCGCAGCTCGAAGGCGACCGGCCGGGCCTGCGGGTGACCCTGCGACGCGGCCCTGCCGCCAACTGGCTAGCCTTGCTGGCGCCCAGCGCCGCGGACCGCAAGAAGCTGGCCCGGGCCTACGACCCGACCGGACGCACCGCCGAGATCGGCGACGTGATCCGGCTCGAGGTGCGCGCGCCGGGTCGCGTGGTCACCTCGGGGGTCCTGCCGACCGGGCGCGGCGTCGAGGCCGAGCGCAGCGGGGACAAGGCGATCCTGCTGCTGCCGGTCAAGACCGCGCGGCGCGACCGCGACGGCGACGGGGACTTCGTCTGGGACATCAGCTGGCTGAAGTGACGCCCGGCGCGCGGCGGCGCTCGGCTACTCCTCCGCGTCGGCGTCGGCCGCGTCGCCGCCGCCCTCGCCGATCGCCGCCAGCAGCTCGTCCTTCACGGCCGACAGGTCGGTGGTCTCGATCGCAGGCGCGAACAGCGCTACCGGCTCGGCGTCCTTGAGCTTGGGGTCCCGCACCACCAGGTCTGCCTGCTCCTGCTCGCGGGTCTTGGGCTTGACCATCTTGAGCGCGCGTTTGCGCAGCAGGAGCAACGCGCAGAAGTAGCGCAGCGCCCGGGCGCGGTCGTCGTCGACCGTGCCGAGGCGGTCGAACAGCCCCCGCAGCGAGGCGAGGTCCAGCACCGGCTCCTTGCTGCCCGCGGCCTTGCGGGCCGCGCGCCAGAAGATCGGCGGCTGCTCCGGCGCGCACTTGCGCTCGTGGTCCTGGAAGCAGGCGTCACAGAGCTCTCGCCGGATGCAAACCGGCAGCTCGACGCCGGTCGCGCGGCCGTCCTTGGCCTTGGCCTCCTTGACGCCCCACTCGAGCACCGCGAAGTAGGACTTGCTCGTCGGCAGCGGACACCCGGGCTTCTGGCAACCCTCTCGGTCCCGCTGGATCTTCCACTCGTCTGCCATCTGGCTAGCGCCCCTCGCCTCGAAGTTCCGTCACGTACCGTCGCCACGCCGCGACCGAGCGCGGCCCGTCAGCGCCGGCGAGTTGCTGCAGCGCCTGCTGCGCCGCCAATTCGGACGGCCACTCCTCGCGCGCCTTGCTCGCCTCGAGGAACGCGACCAGCGCGGCGGCAGCGGCGGCCCCTGGGTAGTTGGCCAGCGTCTCTGCAGCCTTGCGGCGGACGAAGGCGTCCTCGTCGGCCAGCATGCGGACCAGCAGGTCACGCGCGTCGTCGCCGCCGGTCCCCAGCGCCTGCACCGCCGCGCTGCGGACCCGCCACTCCGCAGAAATCGTCAGCTGCCGCAGCGCCTCGAGCGCCGGGCCGCGAGCGCCGATCGCGCCGAGCGCGCGCGCCGCGTAGCCCCGCTCGCGGGCGTCGCCCGAGGTCGCGACCTCGAGCACCTCGGGGACCGCGCGGTCGCCGAAGGCCGCGAACACCTCAGCCGCGATGGTCCGCAGGAACTCCTGGCGATTCTTGAGCAGGTCTTCGACGACGACCTCGATCGCGGGCTGCCCCATGGCCACGATCTCCCCGATCGCGCGCAGGTCGTCCCGCTGACCGGGCAGATCGAACTGCGCGGGCGCCGAGCGCATCTGGCGGATCTTGTCGAGCCGCACCTTCTCCTCGGAGAGCAGCACCGACTGCCCCTCGCGCATCGTCACGATGCTGTGGATCAGGTAGCGCACGAACCACTGGGCCGCGAGCTCGTCCTCGCGGAGCTCGTCGCGGAGCGCGACGTAGCCCTCGGCGCGGTCGAAGTAGGCCTGCGCGACGGCGCGGCAGCGCGCGCGCTGCGCGGCGCTCAAGTCCCCGGGCGAGTAGGCCTCCGGCGCGCTCGCGCAGGCGCCGAGCGCCACCAAGGCCGTCAGCGCGGCGACGCGGACGCTCCGCTCGTGGGACTCGGGGGCGACCGTGACGGGCATGCCCTACGTCTACCCGGATGCGCGCCCCGCGCAATGACCTCCCGCGCGCGGTCGCGCCCAACTGGAACCCGAGCCGCGACACCGACATGCTCGGGCGCTGCCGACCGACAGCTCACGCCTGCGGCGGACGACGCGGGCGCAGCGCATGGCCGCCCGCAGATCACGATCGAACCCACGCACCATGGACTTCCGACTCAAGGGCGGCATGCCCGGCATGCCTACGCTTCCTCCGCAGCTGCCCGCACTGCTGACGATGCTCGGCGCGGGCTCTGCGTTCTTGGGCCTGATGCTGCTCCTCAACGAGTGGCTGCTCCGCTGGCTCGTCGCCGGCGTGTTCCTGCTGATCGGCGGGCTGCTGCTGATCGTCGCGTGGCGCGCCAAGCGGATGCTCGGCTGATGCGCTACTCGACCACGCCGACGGCCGCGCGCTCGGCGTAGCCGACGCGCCCCCCCGCCTCGACGCGCACGTAGGAGCCGTCGACGCCGCCGCGCAGCGTGACCAGCGCGCCCGCTCGCACGTTCGCGACCGCGGCCATGCCTGCGCGCGGCTCGGCCGTGACCTCCAAGCCCCGGAGCGCGACCGCCGAGCGCGCGCGGCTCGGCTCCAGGCAGACGACGTCGATCGCCAGCGCGACGCCCGGGGCCAGCGCCAGCGCGCCGACCCAGCGCAGCCCGACGCGACGCCAACCGAACACGAACAGCGCCGCGGCGAGGGACATCGCGGCCCCCGCGAGCCACGCGCGCTCCCAGGCGGTCGCGCGGTCGAGCAGCCGGCGAAGATCTGCGCCGAATCCCTCGGCGGGCTGCGGCAGCTCCAGCTCGCGACGCAAGAGGCGCAGGTTCGCGAGCAGCTCGGGGTCACGCGGCGACCCCAGGCGCGCGCGCTCGTAGAAGAGCCGCGCGCGCGGCAGGTCCCCCAGCCGAAACTGGCAGTTGCCGCGCGCGCGCAGCAGCCGGCGATCGCCGGTGCGCTCGTAGGCGGCCGCGAACTCCTCGTCAGCGGCCGCGTAGTCACCAAGGCGATAGGCCTCGACGCCGGGCGCCTGCTGCGCCCGCAGACCTGCAGCGCCCAGGGCGAGGGCCAGCGTCACCAGCAGCGCCCGCGCGGCGGACGAGGCCTCGATGACGACCGGCTCCAGCCGCGCGACGAGCGACCGCACGTCGGCCTCGGCCAACGCGCCCGCGCCGCCGTAGCGGGCAGCGGCGCCGCGCTCGACGAGCAGGGCGACCTCGGTGGCGAGCGCGCCGTCCAAGCCGCGCGCCGCGAGGCGCTCGGCGAGGTCCGGCGAGACGACGGCAGCAGGCGCGACGCCCAGTCGGTCCCCGAGGTAGGCGAGCAACGCGTCGAGGGCGTCCTGGCCTTCCTGCAGCGCACGCTCGAACGCGCGCCCCGCGCCCCGCGCCCGCTGGCCGACGCCGTCGGCCGCGGCCCGCCGGCGCGCCCGCAGCAGCTGCAGGGTCGCCACCGCCAACACCCACGGCGCCAGCACCAGCAGGGCGGCCGCCCAGGGACCCGGCCTCGCCGCGCGCACCGCCGCGCCGTCCAGCGAAGGCAGGTCGTAGATGTCATCGACGCCGGGCGTGACCGCGGCGACCGCGGCGTCCGGGAGCGCGGCCAGGGCTTCGCCGTCGGCGAGCGCCTGCACCTCGAGCGGCTGCGCGGCCGTCGCGACCTCGACGAAGCGCTCGACGCCGGGCGTCGTGTCGAAGTAGTTCCACTCGATCGCGGGCACGCCCGTCACCTCTACCGACAGCGGCGTCAGGTCGTAGGTGATCACCACCCGGTCCGCGTCCCGCTGCGCCTCGTTCGCGCCGAGCTTGTGGAAGCCCTGGAGCTCGTCGAGCTCGGGCAAACGCAGGAACTCGAAGTTGCCCTGCCCGGTCACCTCGAGCGTCAGCTTGACGGACTCGCCGACCCGGACCTGCTGGCGGTCGAGGGACGCCTCGATCGCGAACCGGCCGACGGCGCCGAAGTAGGGCGTCGGCCGGCCCGCCTCGGGGATCGGCAGCACCTCGAGCTCGATCGGCTCGCCGTAGACGTAGTAGTTCTCGGTGCCCTGACCGACGCGCCGACCGAAGCGGTCGGTCTTCGCGCGGCCCGTCAGGGCGCGGAAGCGCAGCAGCGGCGCTGCGAGCGTGAGCCGACCGAGCCGCGTCGGCAGGAAGGCGCGCTCGAACGTGTAGCGCTGCCAGGCGCGCTCGTCGCGCCCGTAGTCCTGCTCGAAGGCGGCGCGGATCAGCTTGCGGTTGCAGACCGCGACCCGCGCGTCGCCGGTCGGCTCGGGCACCTCCAGGCGCTCGCCGCCCGGGAACTCGTCGAGCCACGGCGCCTGCACCTCGATGTCCTGGTAGCGGTAGCGGTTGGCGACGACGTCGGCGAGCTTGACGCCCTGCTGGACGCCGTAGTCGACGCGCACGCGCACCGGCTCGTGCACGTAGACGCGGCGCGGGGCCACCTCGACGTCGAGGAAGCCGAGCTCCGCGCCGACGAGGTCCTGGCGCGCCTCCAGCCGCAGCGGCGGCGTCTGCTGCTCCTTGGTGCCGGTCCAGATCGAGAACGGCGGCACCTCGAACTCACCCGCGCGGGTCGGCTGCAGCTCCAGGCTGTACTGGACCCCGACGCGCTCGATCAGCTGCTGGCCGTTGTAGAAGGTGTAGCTGCTGCGCGAAGGTCCGAGCAGCCGCAGCCGCAAGCCGTCGACGGTCGGCAGCTGCGGCGGGCGCGGCTGCGCCGATCGGCCTTCGACGCGGATCGTGACGGTCGAAGTGTCGCCGAGCCGCACCGTGCCGGGCGCTGGCTGCGAGACCTCAAGCTTCTCCTGCGCCGAGGCGCCGAGCGCCAGGACGAGGGCCGACACCAACCGGAGATGCGCCCGACTCACCAGTCGCGCCTCACCGGCTTGCGGCCGCCGCGGGCGCGCGCGCGGGCAGCCTTCATCTGCTTCTCCATCTCCTTCAGCCGGTCCAGGAGGCGCTTGGCCTGCTCGGGCGTCAGCTCGCGCCCGCCGGCGCTCTCGCCCGGCGCGTCGCTGCGAGGCTTGCCGTCGTCGGGCTCGGGCGCCTCGGCGCGCGGCTCGGGCACGGAGTCCCGCGCGCCCGGCTCCGGGGCGCCGGCATCGGCCCCTTCGGCGGGAGCCGGCGGCTCGCGCGACGGCTCCTTCCCAGGCTCCTGGGACGGCTGTTCCGGCTGGGGCTCGGGCGCCTCGGGCGGCGGCTGAGACGGGTCGCCCTGCTGCGGGTCGCCGGATTGGGGATCGCCCTGCTGCGGCTCCTGCTGCGGGTCGCCCTGCTGCGGATCACTCTGCTGCGGGTCACTCTGCTTCTCTCCGTCTTGAGAGTCGCCGCCCTGCTTCTCGCCGTCCTGAGGGTCCCCTTCCTTCGGCTCCCCGTCCTGACCCTGCTGCGGCTCCTGCTGCCGCTCCTGCATCAGCTCCTCGAGCTGCTTCTTGAGCTCCTCCAGCTTGCGCGCCGCGCGCTCGGCGTTGCGCACCAGCTCGGGCGTGGGCTTGGCGCGCACGGCCCGCACGAAGTGGTTCTTTGCCTGGAACGCCTTCTGCACCGCCTGCTCCAGGAGCGGCATCGGATCGGCGGGCGGCTCGTCGTCCGGTCCGGCGGTAGCAGGCGGCGGCGCAGAAGCCGCAGCAGAGGCCGCCGCGGCTTGCTGCTCGAGCGCTTCGGCTTCGGCGTAGCGGATCGCACCCAGCATGCCGCGGTGCCGATCCTCCGCTGCCGAGGCCGCGGCCGCGGCGTACTTCTCCGCTGCGATCTCCGCGGTCACCAGGTCGCCGGCCCGCCACGCCGCGAGCGCGAGGTTCCACTGCAGCTCCGGCGCGTCCGGGCTCGCCTCCAGCGCCCGCGCGAAGGCCGCCTGAGCGGCTGCGTAGCGCCCCTCGCGGTAGAGCCGCAGGCCCTCCTCGCGGTCCCCGTTCGGCGCCGCGAGCGCCAGCGCGGTCAAGGTGGTCAGCAGCGTCTTCATCGTTCTCGTCCGTGGGCGAACGCGATCTCCAAGAGTAGCAGAACGAGCAAGGGGAGCAGCACGAGCTGGTAGCGCGCCTGCTTGCCGGTCTCCTGACCCGCGTCGTAGGCGCGCTTCTCCATCGGAACGAACCGCTTGCGATGGAGCTCCACGAGCGGCAGCGCCATCGCCTCGGCGCGCACGAACTCGCCGCCGGTCACCTCCGCGACCTTTCGCAGGCTCTCCGGGTCCATCCGCGACACGACCTCTTCGCCGTCCCCGTCCCGCAGGAACTCCTCCTTGCCACCCCGCTCGATCGTGATCTTGCTGCCGAGCGCGCTCCCGTAGCCGACCGTGAACACCGTCAGGTCGCGCTCGTTCAGCTCGGCGGCCGCCTGCTGGCCCGCGCCGGCGAGGTCTTCGCCGTCGGTCATCAGCACGACCACGGTCGTCGCGACGTCGTCCGGATCGGCGAGCTCGAGGCCGCGCCGCAGGGCCTTGGCGAGGTCGGTGCCGCCGGTCCGCGCGATGTTGGTGTCGACCTCGTCCAGCAACCCCGCGAACGACGCGACGTCGTGCGTCAGCGGGATCCACAGGCGCGCTTCGCCCGCGAATACGACCAGCCCGACGCGGTCCCCGCCCTCCACCAGCGGCAGCACGGACCGGATGTCGCGCTTGGCGCGGTCCAGCCGGGTCGGCTGCATGTCGCGCGCGAGCATCGACTGGGACGTGTCGAGGCAGAAGATCAGGTCGAGGCCGCGCCGCTCCACGACGACCTCCTCGTCTCCCCACCGCGGATCCAGCCAGCAGAGCAGGCCCAAGCCGAGCAGCGCGGTGAGGCGCAGCGAGCGCCAGAGCGGCGCGGCGACCGGATGACGCGGGCGCGCGCCGTAGCGGGCCGCGGCGCGCCGCGACCGGTCGAGCAAGAGCCAGAGCAAGGCGCAGACCACCGGCAGCGTCAGCAGCCAAGGCCACAGCGCAGCTCGCCCGAACTCCAGGTCGCTCACGGCACCCTCCGCACGACCAGCGCGTCGACCAGCACGCCCAGCAGGAGCAGCGCGAGCCCGACGGCGAGCGGCACCTCGAACCGGTCCACCGTGCGGTAGCGAGGATCCTGACGCTCGCTCGTCTCGAGCTCGTTGATCCGGTCGTAGACGCCGGCGAGGTCGTCGTCCGTGCGCGCCTCGAAGAACTCCCCGTCGGTCTTCGCCGCGATCTGCTTGAGCGAGTCGAACGCGAGCGGCATGAAGCCGAACACCGAAGGGCGGCCGCGGCCGAGGCCGATCGTGATCTTGGCGAAGCCGCGCGAGTTGAAGTA
>CAZTQF010000012.1:7971-15443 GCA_964615255.1 uncultured candidatus Brocadiaceae bacterium
GGCCGAGGCCGATCGTGTGCACGCGCACGCCGGCGTCCTTGGCGAGCGCCGCGGCGTCCTCGGGCAGGATCTCGTCGACGTTGTTCTCGCCGTCGCTGAGCAGGACCACGACCTTGGACTTGGCGTCGCTCTCCGCCAAGACGTCGACCGCCTTGGCCAGCGCCACGCCGATCGCCGTCGCGTCGAACTCGCTGCCGCGCGGGACCGTGTCCAGGACCCGCAGGAAGGCCGCGAGCGCGTCCTCGTCGAGGGTCGGCGGGCAGCGCAGCTCGGCGAACCGCGCGAACGCGACCACGCCGACGCGGTCGTCGGTGCGCGCCGCGGCGAACTGCTCGGCGCGCTCGCGGGCCGCGTCCATGCGGCGGTAGGCCTCGTCGTCGCGCATGTCCTCCTGCAGCATCGAAGAGCTGACGTCGACGGCGAGCACGATGTCGATGCCGTCCTCCTTGAGCGGCACGACCTCGCGGACGACGGGGCGCGCGAGCGCCACGGAGAGCGCCACGCCGCTCAGCGTCAGCAGCGCCAGCGGCAGCCACGCCAGCCGCTGGCGCAGCGTGCGCGGCAGGCCGTCGAACAGGTGCGCGGCGGCGGTCGGCAGCGCCGCCCGCCGCGTCGCCGCCCGCCGCCACGCCGCGACCGCGACCGCGACGCAGCCGAGCAGCAGCCACGGATCCAGCAGCGTGTAGCCGAACAGGTTCACGCGGACGCCCCCTCGCCGGCGCTCCGGTCGCTGCGCGTCGACTCCACGAACCCCTCGGCGAGGGCGAACGTGCGCTCGTGCTCGTGTCCTTCCGGCAGCAGCCTCGCGAACTTGACCATGTCGCACTGCGACAGGAACCGCTCCAGCTCGGCGCGGTGCCGACGCGCCAGCCCGTCACCGCGCTCCAGGTCCCGCAGGAACTCCTCCGTGGTCCGCTCGGGCGCGCGCAGCCCGAAGCGCTCTTCGAGGTAGACCCGCAGCACCTGCGAGACGCCGACGTAGAACGCCTCGACCTCGGCGGGCGTGGCCCGCGACGCAGCCCGCCACCTGTGCAGCTCCCGGAGCGCGCGCACGTGCGCCGGCAGATCGACCGCGACCGGCACGGCGACGTCTGCGCGACCCCGCCGGCGACGCGCGAGGACAAAGAGGAACGCGCCGATCGCCGCCGCGCCGGCAGCCCACGGCCACCAGGCGATCGGCGCCTCGAGGACGTCGCCCGGCGCCTCGATCGCCTCGCCGTGCTCGTCGCCCAGGACCGACGTGACGCGGACCGTCACAGGATCGGTCGTGGCGACGGCGATGTCACCGCCATCCGCGGACGTGCCCTCGGCGCGCAGGCCCGGCACCTGCAGCTCCGCAGGGGCTCGGACCGGCAGCAGCACGATCTGGATCCGCTGCCAGAGGCCGTCGCCGAGCGGCACCTCCGGCGCTTCGACGCGCGCGTCCTCCACCCAGTCCTCGCCGGCGAGCTCGAGCTCGAGCGTCACCTCGACGTCCGGCCGTCGGTAGCGGTCGACCGTGACGGTCACCGGCTGCAGGAGCGCCACCTCGGCGGGCGCTGCGGCGACGCGGAGGTCGACCTCGAGCGACGGCGGCGACGTCCACGGCGACGCCGCCGGAGGGCCGCCGTCGCAGGCAGGCGCCGCGAGCAGCGGCACCAGCAGCGGCAGCGCGAGGGCCAGCCCCGACCGCCTCACCGCTTGGCTCCCTTGCGCTCGCGCATCCGAAAGAAGCGGACCAGCGGGTCGGCGACCGAGCCCTCGGTCGGGACGTCCAGGAGGTCGACGCCGCTGCGCCGGCACAGGTCCTGCAGCGCCGCGCGCTCCCGCCGCCAGCGCCGCTGGAGTTCGTCTCGGACCGCGCGGCTCTGGGTGTCGACGACGACGCTGGCCTGGTCCTCGGGGTCCACGAGGTGCAGCAGGCCCGCGCTCGGCAGGCGCGCGACGTCACCCTCGGCGCGGTCCAGGCCGGCAGCGAACGGGTCACGGACGCGCACCGCGATCACCTCGTGGCGCCGCGCGAGCAGGCGCAGCTCGCGCTCGTAGGCGCCGACGCCGCCCGGCTCCAGGAAGTCGCTGACCACGAAGACGATCGCCCGCTTGCGCTGCACCCTCCCGGCGTAGTCGAGCGCGGCGCGCAGGTCGGTGCCGCGGCCGACCCGCGGCGGCAGCAGCGCCTCGCGGATGAGGCGCAGCACGTGGTTGCGCCCCTTCTTCGCGGGCACATAGCGGCCGACCTCGTCGGCGAACGACACGAGCCCGGCCTTGTCGTTGTTGCGCGCAGCCGCGAAGGCGACGCAGCCGACGAACAGCGCGGCCGTGGCCGCCGCCGTCCGCGACTCCTCGCGGCGCTCGGGGGGCCTCGTGCCGAAGCCCATCGACGACGACGCGTCGAGCAGGAACAGCACCGTCAGCTCGCGCTCCTCGACGAACTTCTTGACGAACGGGCGCCCGACGCGCGCGGTCACGTTCCAGTCGACGCTGCGCAGCTCGTCGCCCTCGGCGAACTCCCGCACCTCGTCGAACTCGATGCCCGAGCCGCGAAAGACCGAGCTGTAGCCGCCGGCCATGACGTCGGTGACCATGCGGTCCGCGCGCAGCTGGACGCGGCGGGCCTCGGCGAGCAGCTCGGGATCCAGGGCTCCGGACATGCCTGCTGCGCGGCGACGGTCTACGGGACGGGGACCGTGTCGAAGACCGTGCGCAGGACGGCCTCGCTGTCGACGCCCTCGGCCTCGGCCTCGTAGGTCGTCAGCACGCGGTGGCGGAGCACCATCGTGCCGACCGCCTTGACGTCCTGGGGCGTGACGAAGCCGCGGCCCTCGAGGAACGCCCGCGCCCGCGCGGTGCGGGCCAGCGCGAGCGACGCGCGCGGCGACGCGCCGTAGAGGATCAGCGGCTTGAGCTTCGCGAGGCCGACGTTCTCCGGCTCGCGGGTCGCGAACACGAGGTCCACGATGTAGCCCTTGACCTTGTCGTCGAGGTAGATCGTGTCGAGCAGCTCCCGCATCTTCAGCAGCGCCGCCGGCGAGGTCGCGGCCTGCACCTCGGTCGAAGCCGACAGCCCGGCCATGCGGTCGATGATCCGCAGCTCTTCGTCTTTGCTCGGATAGCCGACCACCAGCTTGACCAGGAAGCGGTCGACCTGCGCCTCGGGGAGCGCGTAGGTGCCTTCTTGCTCCACGGGGTTCTGGGTCGCCAGCACAAGGAACGGATCGGGCAGCTTGCGCGTGTCGCCGGCGAGGGTCACCTGTCGCTCCTGCATCGCCTCCAAGAGCGCCGACTGCACCTTGGCGGGCGCGCGGTTGATCTCGTCGGCGAGCACGAAGTTCGCGAACACGGGCCCTTCCTTGACCTGCCAGTCGCCGGACTTGGGGTTGTAGACGTGCGTGCCGACGAGGTCGGCAGGCAGCAGGTCGGGCGTGAACTGGATCCGGCGGAACTCGCCGCCGATGGTGCGCGCCAGCGCGTTGACGGCGAGCGACTTCGCGAGGCCTGGCAGGCCCTCGAGCAGGACGTGGCCGTCGGCGAGCAGGGCGATCAGGAGGCCGTCGAGCAGCGCGTCCTGGCCGACGATGACGCTCTGGAGCGACGTTCGAACGGCCTGGAGCGTCTGGCTCTCGGCTTGGACTCGTTGGGCGATGGCGACGACGTCGGTCATGGCAGGTCGGTGAGAAAATCGGCCCGCTACGATACCCGCGGCGCCGAACTCCTCAATGACGAGGCGCGCGACCGGGGCGCCGCCTAGCGCCCGCCGGCCGCGCGCTCGGCGTCGACGAACGCGCGGTAGCGGCCGGCGATGCCCTCGCGGATGTCCGGCGGGGTCTGCATCGTCACGCCGCCGAAGTCCTTCCCGGTGAGGCCGCGCAGCACGGCCGCCGTCAACACCCAGAGGCGCGGCGTCTCCAGCTCGACCATCAGTCGGCACAGCTCCTCGACGCCCGCGAGCCCGGCGCTGGCGCCGAAGTCGGCCGACGAGAGCTTGTGCGGCACGCCCGCTGCGCCGAGCGCCTCGAGCAGCCACTGCCACTGCGCCTCCTCCTTGTGCTCGCGCCACCACGCCTCGATCGCGGTGATCCGGTCGGGGGCGTTGGTCAGGTCGACGCCGGTCGCGCTCTCCAGCCGCGGCGCGGCCTCGCCCGCGTAGCGCGTCTGGCGCAGCAGGTCCATCAGCTCGGGCACGTTGTCCCGGTCCTGGTACAGGCCGAGCAGCAGCACGAGGTCGGCGCGCACGCGCTCGTCCTGCACGAGCGGGATCTGCTTGTGCAGCGCCGGCGCGACCAGCACGCCGCCGAGCCGCTGCAGGTTGAACTTGGCCAGCTCGCCGAACGGCTTGCCGTCGCCGACGACGACGAACTCAGCGAGCAGCTGCGCGGCGCGCGGGTCCCGCAGCTCGCCGAGGCCCCGCATCGCAGCCTCCTTGTCGGCGCGGCTCGGCGCCTGCATGGCCTTCTGCAGCACCCCGAAGGCCAGCGGTCCGCCGACCTTGCCGAGCGCCCGGAGCGCCTCGCGGCGGAGCTGCGCGTCGGTCTCCTCGGCGACGATCAGGTCGACGAGCGGCCGGCTCGCCGTGGTGATCGCGAGGTGACCGACGGCGAACACCGCCGCACGCTGCACCTCGAACTCGCCGTCGCCGAGCATCTGGATCAGCTGCGGCGCAGCCCGCAGGTCGCGCGCGGAGACGACCTCGTCGACGGCCGCGCGCCGGACCACCGGCCGCGCGTCGCCGAGCGCGCTGATCACGGCGTCCGGGCCGAGCACCTGGAACACGCCCCGCACGGCCTCGCGGCCGCCGCCGTCGGCGGTGATCGCCAGCTCGACGCACTCGCGCCAGACGCTGTCGCCCGGGACGCTGGCCGCGACCTCGAGCAGCTGCAGGTCAAACGGTCCGAGCTCCGGCACGTCCCGGAGCGCGGCGAGCATCGCCGCGCCGTGCGCCTCGGTCAGCAGCTCCTTGCGGCGCGGGTCCCCGGCCACCGCGCCGATCGCGCGCGCGCGCAGCGCGTCGCTCCAACCCTGCCAGCCGCGGACCACCCGGTCCACGAAGCGGCGCCCGCGCTCGACCTCGTCGGTGTGCTCCGCGCGCCACGCGCGCTCGGCGCGCCAGAACGCGGCGCGGTCCGGCTCGTCCGCGACGATCCGGTAGAGCTGCCACAGCTCGCCTGCGACGACGCGGTCGACCGCCGCGACCATCCGGTCGAACGCCGGGTGCGCGCGCTCGGTCACGGCGACGCTGCTGCGGCCGCCGGCGACCCGCACGTCGAGCGAGCGGACCAGCGGCAGCGCGCTGTCCACCCGCATGGCGGCGGGGTCGCCGAAGCCGTCGGCCATCAGGCCGCGCACGAAGGCCGCCATCTCGGCGACCGGGAGCAGCACCTCGACCGCGTCGACGTCGGCGGCGCGGCCGGCCATGTGCTCACCCAGCACGCGCACCACGCGCTGCTGCTGGCGGAGGGTGACCAGCGCGCCGCCGGCGCTCTGGTCGGAGACCTTCAGCTGAGCGCGCACGCCGAGGAACGTGGCGCGGTTGGCGTCCCACCACTCGCCCCAGGTCAGCGGGTCCGTCGCGGTCGCGACGCGGCCCGTGTGCCGACGCAGCCGCTGTTCGGAGGGCGCGCGCAGCATGTCGATGTTCGGCACGAACTGCTTGGGGTCCACGACCAACAGCAGCGCGTCGACGAGCTTGCCGTCGAGCTCAGGGGACGTCACCTCGACCTCGTCGCCTTCGGGCTCGCTGCCGACGTAGACGAGGTCGGCCAGCGGCACGGCCACGAGGGCGCGCGTCAGCGCCTCGGGCGAGTCCAGCTGGCGCGCCAGCAGCCCGCGCAGGCTCGCCGGCAGCGCCGCGGTCTCCCCCGCCGCGCCGATCTGCGCCAGCGCGAACGCGGCGTAGGCGAACGACCGGTCGACCGCGGGCGCGGCCACGCGCGCCTGCAGCGCAGGGACCGCCGCCGCGCCGACGCCGATCAGCGCGCGGCAGCACGCCGCGGCGAGCGCCGGGTCCTTGGCCAACAGCTCGACCAGCCTCGCGACCGCCGCCTCGCCGCCCATTCGTTGGAGCAGGTCGACGCCACGCAGCCGCAGGTCGAGCGACTGCTCGCGCGAGAGCTGCAGCGCGAACGCGACGTCCTCTTGCGTGCACAGCGGCGCGAGCACCTCGACGGCGTGCCGCCGGACGCCGGTGATCGGGGCCCGGACGCACTGCTTCAAGGCCGCCTTCGCCTCCGCGCCCTTCAAGGTCGCCATCGTCTCGACGACCGCGCGGGTGGCGCCGCCGAGGCGGCGGGCCAACAGCTGGAACAATAGCTCGTCGGCCACGCGCGACGTCCCCGAGGTGCGCCCGAAGCGCCGCGCCACGGGCATCAGGTGCTCCATCTCGCGCTCCTTGGCGGTCCGCGCGACCTCCAGGATCAGGCCCTCGATCTTCGGGTAGGCGCGCCCCATCTCCTCGAGCTTGGCGTCGACCTTGACGCGCGGGCCGTGCATGTCGACCAGGTCACGTCGGAATCGCTCGAGCTCGCCAACGGGCCGGACGTCGCGCTGTTCGCTGACCGTCGGCTTCTTGGGCGGCAGCTTGATGTCGCCGCCGGGGAACACCTGAGGAGCGAGCGAGAGGAGGAGGGTAGCTGCAAGGGTCATGGGGGCGGCGCCGCGTGGGATCCGGCCGCGGGAGGGGTCACGCCGCGGCCTCGGACAGCCGCGCAGCATACCGCGGGCGCGCCGCGACCCGCGCCTTCCGACGGATCTGTGCCGCGGCGCGAAGCGGCGCGCCGCAAGCGGCCTCGCGCGCAGCCCCTTGCAACCGCCTCCTGCCAGCGCGAGGGTGCCCGCGACGTCGTGCCCTCCCCTGTCCGAGTCCACCTCGCCCTGCTCGCGGTCTCCGTGCTGTTCGGCTGCCACTTCGTGTTCACCAAGCGCGTCCTCGACGTCGTGCCGGTCGACTCCTGGGTCCTGATCCGCGTCGCCGCCGCGGCCGCGCTGCTGGTGCCGCTCGCGCTGTGGCGGCGCGGGCAGCGGCCGCTGCCCGGCTTGCGCACGCTGCTGCTGCTGCTCGCGGCGTCGTTCCTCGGAGTGACGCTCAACCAGGTGCTGTTCAGCGAGGGGCTCGTCCGGACCACGCCCGAACACTCCGCGGTGGTCACCGCAGCCATCCCCAGCTGGACGCTGCTGATCGCGGTCCTGACGGGCCAGGAGCGGCTGCGCGGCCGCCAGCTGGTCGCGGTCGGCTGCGCGCTCGGCGGCGTGCTCTACCTGCTCGGCGTCGACGAGTGGATCCGCGCCGGCGGCGAGGGCTTCGACGGCGAGACGGCGCTCGGCGACCTGCTGACCGCGGCCAACGGGTTCGCCTTCGCCGCGCACCTGGTGCTGATGCGTCGCGTCGGCCGCGACCTCGACCCCTGGACGACGGTCGCGGTCCTGTTCCTCCAAGGCCTGCTGATGATCGCGCTGTGGAGCGCGCCCGGCTTCGAGCTGGAGCACGCCGCGATGACCTT
>CAZTQF010000013.1:0-14032 GCA_964615255.1 uncultured candidatus Brocadiaceae bacterium
GTTGCCGGCGTCGCCGGGCACGAACTGCAGCCGCCGGCCAGCGACCGAGAGCTCGACGGGCGCTTCGACCTCGACTTCGCCCATGGCCGCCCGCACGTCCCCGTTCGAGAGCAGCTCGACCTCGCGCGGGCCGGCGTCGGTCCGAACAGCGAACGCGTGACCGGGAGCGTGCCCGCCCGCGGCGGCGAACCGCGCGATGCACCGCAGGCCATTGCCGCACATCGCGCCTCGCGAGCCGTCGGCGTTCCACATGGACATCCGCAAGCCGCCGTCGGGGTCGCGCGTCAGCAGGATCAGTCCGTCCGCGCCGACGCCGAAGCGTCGGTCGGACCACGCGCGGGCCAGGGAGGGCGCGCGCTCCGCGGGGAACGCCGCGCGGATTCCGTCGACGAAGAGGTAGTCGTTGCCGCACCCCTCCATCTTGGTGAAGGCGACCTCGGCGCTCCGCGAGGACACGGCTACGTGCGCACCGTGACCGTGCGCGAGGTCATCGTCAGCGGCAGCAGCAGCGGCTGCAGCAGCAGGTCGGTGAGGCTGTATTCGGTCTCGATCGTGTAGCTCGTCAGGCCGTCGGCCATCCGCTGCGCGCTGACGTCGTTCACGCCGAAGACGCCGAAGAGCAGGTAGTACTGGCGCGCCTCCTGCTGGCCGGTCCCGGTCTCGCCCAGGCCGATCGAGTGTCGGTGGTACGAACATCCGGAGGCGGACAGCGCCAGGAGGCAGGTGGCGGCGCCGGCGCGCGCCCGCATCGTCGAGAGCTTGAGCACGGCAGTTTTTTACCCGCGCAGGTGTTCGTCGTCCCGCTCCAAGCGCGGCGGGTGCGCGTGTTCTTCCTCCCGGCGCAGCTGCGCTTCCGCCTGCTCTTCGACTGCGAGGCGATCCTGCCGCGCGCGCTCGGCGAGGCGGCGGCCGGCGCGCTCTTCGGACTGCAGCCGGCGCCGTAGCGCGAGCACCAGCAGCGGCAGCGCCAGCACCAACAGCATGCTGAACCAGTTCGAGAACAAGGAGCGCCACGGCGCGCCCGAGCCGTGCACGAGATAGGCGCGCCACGCGTCCTCCAGCGCCAGGGTCGAGCGGCTTGTCTGGGCGACCAGCGCTCTGGGGAGCGAGGTGGTCGCGTCGGTGTAGCGCGCTACGCGGAGCAGCGCAGCGAGGCCGTACTCGCGCGCCAGCCAGGCGACGTAGGAGTAGCTGTGCGCATACGCCGTCCGCAGCTGCACGGTAGTCTCTGGGAAGCGCTCCGCGAGCGTGTCGATCGAGCGCAGGCTGCCCCCCGTGACGCGCCAGACCAGGTCGTCCTCGCTCGCGCCCAGGTAGGTGTCGCCCGCGAGCAGCTGCGCGAGGCCCTCGTGGAACCAGCGCGGCAGAAAGCGCCCGCCGGCGCCGCAGTACTGATCGAGCAGCTCGTGGGCGAGCTCGTGCCGGACGACGCCGTCGAGGCTCGCCCCCGACCGCCGCATGGTGTCCAGCACGAGGTGGACCTGGTGCGCGCCGAGCAGCGCGAATCCGGGCGCCTCCTCGTGGACGCCTGCGACCAACGCCGCCGGCATCGCAGCGCGCTGACCGTGCACGTGCACGAAGAACCTCTCGATCTCGAGGCCTTCGAAGACCTGGCCCAGGGACGCCGTCTGGATCGCGACCGCGTCGCGGACGCGGGCGAGCGTCGCTGCGTCGACATCTCCCGCGCCGGCGACCACTTGGGCGACCTCGAGCCGCGGCGGCGCCGGCGGCTCGGCCTGCCCGCAGGCGATCAGCAGCAGGACAGGCGCAGCGAGGGAGCAGAAGCGGGGCAGGAACACGGCGGGCGCGCGTCATAGTCTCACGCATCGACGACCCCAACACCTGGAGATCCCCGTGAAAGCCAAGCTCTTGTTCCTGTCCCTACCCATCGCAGCGGCCCTCGCGTTCGCGCCCCGCCAGCCTGCCGTCGCGCAGGACCCGCAGGACCCCACAGCAGAGAAGATCGCGGTGATGCCGATCTCTGAGCTGCAGTACGTCGATCAGCAGGGGAACAAGAACGTGGTTCCGGCCACCAACGTCGTGGAGATCCGCGTCTTCGACGACCAGGCGGAGAGCGTGCGGCTCGAGCTGCTCTACGAGAACGGCGACTACTCGCTCATCGACGCGCAGGCGATGCACATCCTGCGCAAGAGCGGCTCGACCCGCGACGTTCGCCTGGTCCGCACGCAGCGGTCGACGATGCGATTCCCGCGCCTGCCGTAGCCGCCGGCCGCGCGGCTGCCTTGCCACGGCGCCCAGCGCGCGCCAGCCGCGGTCGCTTCACCGGCGCACGCGGGATCGCCGAAGAAGCCGCATGCAAGGCCTGGGCGCAGCGCTCCAGGCGACCGACGCCGATGACCGCTGACCTCGAGGCAGGCCCCGTAGCGCCGCGCGACGCACAGATGCGACCGCCGGCCGGCGCGGCATCTCACCGCGCGGTCGTCGAGGAGTTCTGGAACGAGCTCCGGCAGACGCTCGTCGAACGGACCGAGCAGCAGCGCGCCGACGCCCAGCGCCTGCTGCGACGAGTCGCCCTCGGCCAGGCAAGTCCGCGCCCGACGCCGACTGCCTCCGACCCAACGGGGACGGTCGGGCCCGGAGCGGTGACGCTCGCTGCGATCGCCTGCGTCGCGCTCGGCTGGGCGCTCTTGTTCTGGATCAAGGCGAACTCGCCGGGCCTGGCGTTGACGGCGCTCCTCGCCGCGAACGTCACGGCGTGCAGCCTGCTATGGTCGCGGCGACGCGCGACCTGAGGCCCCTCATCGCGGCGCGGGGGTCAGCAGGTTGACCAGCATCCGCACGGCGCCGGGGTGCAGCGTCTTGAGCTGGCGCCAGAGCGCGAGCGCGCAGTAGACGTATTCGCCTTCGCCGGTGCGCGCGTAGAGGAGCGCGCCGCGCTCGCGTGGCTCTCCTGGGTCACCCAGCTCGAGGACCTCTTCGTATTCGTCTGCGTAGACGCCGGGCAGGTAGAGCGCGCGCTCTTGGACCCACCCGTCCCAGTCGCTGGGTCGCAGCGCGTTGGGGTAGCGCATCAACGGGTGGTCCGGCAGCAGCACGTTGACGGGCGCATCCGCGCGCGTCACCCGTCTCCGCCCGACCTCGAACGGCGCGAACGGGGCTCCTCGGAAGCGCTCCCCTGCCGGCTGGAACTCGACGTCCTTTTGGTAGAAGAGCAGCAGGCGCCGGCCACGGCCCTGCGCGAACTCCAGCAGTCGACCGAAGCTCGCGCGCAGCCCGCGGCGACCGCGCAGCGCCCGGATGTCGACGACGATCGTGTCGAAGGCCGACAGATCGGCCGCCGCGATGTCCGCCTCGACCAGCTCGGACCAGGCGATGCCCAGGCCGCCGACCCCCAGGATGCTCGGCAGCGTGTCGTCCTGACTGCGCAGCACGCCGACCCGCAAGCCAGCGGGGACGTTGACGTCGACCTTGTGAACCGGCAGCGCGACCTTCGTGTCGCCCAGGCGAACGCGCAGCACGTCGACGCCCGAGCGGCGGTCGCGCGGAGCGTCGACGACGAAGCCGAGCAGGTCGTTGCGCTGCTCGTGCAGGCTCACCGGCTGGCGGTCTTCCTCGATCGAGTAGCCCGCGGGCGCGCGCACCGCGACGACTCCCTCGATCGGGAACTGTGAGTTGCGCTCGACGCCTACGCTGAACTGCACGGTGTTGCGGCCCGACGGCAGCAGCAGGCTGCGGGGCAGCAGGGACAGCTCCACGGGGCGTCGCTGTTCGATCGGCACCGTCACGTCGACCGGCAGCTCCATCCCGGCGACGGTCACCGTGAACCGCACGCGCACCGGCGGGACGAACTGGTCCGCGCTGAACCGCGCAGCCGCCAGCTGCGTGGCGTCCTGCGGGCGCAGCGGGATGCGGATGCGGAGCTCGGCGGCTGCGCTGGTCGCGGGCGGAGCGGCGCGCTCGAGCGGCGACAGCTCGACCGAGAGGTCGTCGAGACCTTTGGCCCGGACCGCGGGCAGCTCCCCGCCGCTCGACAAGATGCGCACCGGGCAGGAGAACTCCTCCCCGGCCACCGCGACGGCGCCTGCCGGAACGTCGACCTCCACCTGAAAGCCAGCGAGCGCCAGCGCGAGACGCTGCAGCGCCTCGACGCGCCGCTCGATGCGGGCGATCGCCGACGGCGACGCTGCGGGAGCCCCGGCGACGGACCGCAAGAGCTCGACGGCCGCAGCGACGGCGCCGAGGTCGGGCGCTTCGACGTCGAGGAGCTGGCGGAGCGCCTGCGCTTGCGCGCGGTCGCCCGGCCAGAGCGGCTCGTCGAGGACGGACGGCAAGCCGAGCGGCCGCGATGCGTCGGCGCCGAGCCGCGGCGGCCGGACGGGCTCAAAGCCCAGCACGGGCCCGAAGACATCTTCCAACCGGTTCGGAGGACCTGGGCTGACGTGCGCGCCGCGCAAGATGTCGTAGGCGATCCGACGCAACGCGAGGCCGCGGTCCGGGTCGAGGCGGTCGGCGTCCACGAGCAGGGCGTTCGGGCTGACGGTGTTGCCCGTCCCGAGCAGGAAGACGGGCACGTCATGCGGGCGACCCTCGACGTCACCGTTCGGGTCTGCAGCCATGCGCAGCGCCGCAGGCAGAAGGTCGACGACCGCGAGGTCGTGCCCGTGGCTCTCCTCCGCGTGGTGGGTCGTCACCACAGCGTCCGGTCGGATCACGCGCAGGAGCCGCGCGAGGTCCCGCACCGTCTGCTCGCGACCCCACTCGGCGAAGGTCTCCTCGGCGGAGCGGCGATAGCCGGCGTCCGGCCGGTTGAGGTACCACGCGTCGATCCCGGCCATCGAGCAGCCCGTCTCGGTTTCCAGCGTTCGGATCCGCTCGAACGCGTCCCCGGTCTCGGGGCCGAGCGTGTTCTGGCCGCCGCCGCCGCGGGTCGCGAGCAGTACGGACACCCGCAGCCCGAACACGGAGCGCAGCCAGACCGCCGGCAGCACGTAGCGGTCGTCCGGGTGGGAGGCGACGAGCAGGACCAGCGAGTCCGCGCGCGCGTCCCTGACCGCCTGGCGCACGGCGAGCACGCCGGCCGGCGACCGACCCGAGACGTCCTGCCATCGCTGGGTTGGAGCAGCCGCAGCGAGCGCTACGAGCGCCGAGAGCGCGAGCAGCGAGCGGGTGACCAAGGTCAGACTCCCAGCGCGAGGCGGTTGGCGAGCACGTCCGGGAGTCCCGCGGCGCGGATCTTGGCCTGCACGCGCTCGACGTCGTAGCTCACCCGACGAATGCTCGCGAGCTCGAGGTCGGTGTCGACGAGCCCGTAGGCCGCGCGCGGATCTTCGTCGCGCGGCTGGCCGACGCTGCCGACGTTCATCAGGACGCGCTCGAAGCCGCGGTAGCTGGTCTCGGCCTCGGAGTGCGGCACCACGTGGATGTCGCGTGGGCTCTCTTCGCGGCGCATGTAGGTCGCGGGCACGTGCGAGTGCCCGACGAAGCAAAGCCGCGTCCGCTGGTGCGCGAACGACTCGAGCGCCTCGACGACGCTGACGACGTAGCCGAACTGCTCGGGCATGTGCATCGAGCCGTGGACGACAGTGAACTCCTCGCGCTCCTCGACGTGCTGCAGCGAGTTGAGGAACTCGTAGTCGGAAGGCCTCAGCTGCGGCGCGGTCCAGTGGATCGCCGCGCGCGCGAAGTTGTTGAAGTAGGAGGTGTCCAGCAGGCCGAGCACGGCCGCGTCGTGATTGCCCAGGCAGGTCACGCAGCCCAGCTCGCGGACAAGGTCGATGCAGGCCGAAGGCTCAGGTCCGTAGCCAACGATGTCGCCGACCTGCACCCAGACGTCCACGTTCTCGCGCTGCAGCACTTCGACGACCGCGGTGAGCGCGTCGAGGTTGCCGTGGATGTCCCCCAGTATCCCTATCTTCATTATTTACAGATACTTACGTATTCCTGGGAGGGGCGGGCCAGGCGACCGCAGCTGCAACCGCGAGGACGCATGCGAGCCATGCCTGCGCCGAGTCACCGGCGCGTAGCGCGGCGCTTAGCATCGTGCCCAACGCGGCGAACGCAAACAAGGCCGCCCACCTCCACAGCCGGGCCGAAGCGTGCCCCCCGCCAGCCCGCGAGAGCGCGATCGCAAGCGGTGAGAACGCAACGAAGAACTTCACGGCGTGCAGGAGGCGGTCCAGCGGCCCAGCGGACCATGGGCCCAGGTCCATGAGCAAGCACGCGGTCATCAACACGAGAGAGAGGGTTGCGAGCAGCAGCAAGTTGGCAGCTGTCGCCGCCCGGAGCGGACGCCTGGTTTCGCTCAGGCACAAAGCCAAGAAGAGCAGCAACCCGCCCGACCATGCGGCGTCGTCCAGCAGATAGAGTCCGTAGCCCCGAAGCATGCTCGGCTCGTGAAGCCACGCGGCGATCAGCCAGCCCCCCAAGAGCAGCCAGGGCGCCCATCCAGCAGATCGCACGCGAGCTGCGGTCAGCAAACGGAGAATGCGAAGGTCGCTTTGCATGCGTGGCGATCGGGACCGAGTTATCTCTGCGCATTCGGCAGAGGACAAGTCTGGACTCGCATCGGACGTGTGAGCACAATCCGCCGGGCGCCCTTCGATCCCGGGCGTTCGCTCGCGAGCAACCGTGCGCTCCATCGTCCTCGCCAATCAGAAAGGCGGCGTCGGCAAGACGACGACCGCCATCCATCTCGCCCATGGAGCGGCTCTCGCCGGCCAGAGGGTCCTGTTGATGGACCTCGACCCGCAGGGAAACGCGACCGTCGCGGTGCAGGGGATGCAGGCGGGCGAAGCCTCTGAGGCGCCGCAGGACTGGATGATCCCTGTATGCGAACGCCTTTGGCTCGCCCCCTCTGCGAGCAGCATGGACCTGGAGGCCTCTGAGCAGAACCTCGACACGGATCGCCTCCAAGCTGTCATGGCGGAGCTCTCCGGCGAGCTGGACCTGCTCGTGGTCGACAGCCCGCCGAGAATGGACGCGTGGGGCTGGGCCGGCGTGCAGCTCTGTGACGAAGTGCTCATCCCCGTGCAGGCCGAGTTCTTCTCCATGCACGGGCTCTCGCAGATGTTGGCCTCGCTCGAAGAAGCGACGCGTCGGTTCCCGGGGAAGGGCAAGCTCCGTGGCGTGCTGCCTACGATGGTAGATCGCGCCGAGCCGATCGCCGGCGAGGTCCTCGAGGACCTACGCAAGAACCTCGGCGAGCTCCTCCTCGACTCCGTCATCTTCCGTGATTCGAGCCTCGTCGAGGCCGCGAGCTACGGGCTTTCCGTATTCGTCCACAGTCCCTGGTCCAAAGGAGCTCTTTGCTATGCGGAGCTCGTGCAGGAGATCATGAATGGTTGATCGTCGTCTAGGTCGAGGTCTCGACTTCTTCTTGTCTGGTAGCCGCAAGACCGATGCAGGCTCCCAACCCACCAAGCCTACGGCCCCGAGCCCGCCCGCACCCAAGACGGAAGCAGCTGCCACCGAAGGCGCGCACGGAGCGAGCCAGGCGGTGCAGGAGGTCCCGGTAGCGAACCTCCAGGTCAATCCCTACCAGCCCCGCAAGGAGATGGTGGAGCAGGAGCTCCAGGCGCTCGCGGAGTCCATTCGGGAGAGCGGGATCCTGCAGCCGATCCTGGCGCGCATGGTCGAGGGCAAGATGCAGATCGTCGCGGGCGAGCGTCGCTGGCGCGCGGCCCAGCTGGCCGGCCTGGAGAAGGTCCCCGTGATCTGCCGCGAACTCTCGGACAGCGAGAGCGCCGTGTTCGCGCTCGTCGAGAATCTCCAGCGCGAGGACCTCAACGCGATCGAGAAAGCCCAGGGCATTCGATTGCTCATGGACGAGATGAAGGCGACCCAAGCGCAGGTCGCCAAGCAGGTGGGCTTGGAGCGCTCGACGGTTGCGAACTTCCTTCGCCTGCTCGATCTCCCCGCCGCCGTTCAGGCCCATGTTTCACGTGGAACACTCTCGATGGGTCACGCCCGCAGCCTCCTCGCGTTGCCCGATGCGGAGACCATGGAGATCACGGCAGGCGCGGCCATCAAGCAGAGCCTGTCGGTCCGCGCGCTCGAGTCCCTCGTCAAGGACATCCTGGAAGGAAGCAAGGGCGGAAACGAGAGCAAGCAAGACGCAGCTCCCAAGACGAAGGGAGCGCGTCCTGTCTGGCTCAATGAGCTGGAAGAGAACCTCGTCGAGGCGCTGAGCACACCCGTCACGATCAAGTACAGCAAGAAGCGCAGCCAAATCGTGATCGACTGCGCCGGCAGAGAAGAGTTCGAGCGCATCTTCGCGCGACTCAAGAACTCCTGAGCATCCCGCTGGCGTGGCCTCCGTCCACGCAGCGATTGCCGAGGACGCGCCTAGCGCGCGGCTCGCCTGAGCGCGCTCCTCTTGAGCGCCCAGGCGGATCAGAGAACTTCGACCGCAGTGATGCGGATGTTCTCGCTCGGGCGACCGAGGCCGCGGTCTTCCTCTTCCGCCGACATGCCCGCTTCACAGATGGAGCGGAGCACGTCCAGGCCTTCGACGACATACGCGAAGACCACGCGGTTGCCGTCGAGGTTTGCCTGGTCGTCGACGTGCACCCAGATTCGGTCCGCGCACGACTTGCCGTCGGCTTCGGGCCGCGCCGAGATGGCGCCGTCGAAGTGGCTCAGCCCCGTCTCCTCCCACTCGACCTGGTTCTCGCTGGGCTCGGTGGTCGTCCACTTGGTCCGATCGTCGTCCTTGGTCGACGCGAACCCGAAGTGCATGGCGTAGGGGCGCTCGAAGTTCTCCGTTCCGCGCTGGATCTCGTCGACCGCGAGGCCGTTCCAGAAACCGCCTTCTGCCTGAGCGAGCTCCAAGAACTTTGCGGCGTGCGCGGGCGCCTCCTGGGTCATCAGCGCGATCGTCGCGGAGCCGTAGTCTCCGAACGTGAACTTGACCTTCTTGGCGTCCGCCGGGATCTCCGGCATCTTGAAGCTGTCCGGGAGCGTGAAGTCCTTGGCGCTCGCGATCTGCGCGCGCATCAGCGAGACGACGCTGCCTTCGACAGGCGGCTCGAACTGCGGACCTTCCTGCGGAGACTCATCCTTCTCCGCCTCCTTCTGATCCTGCGACTGCACCGGCGCCTTGCTGACGACCACCAGCGGGTGGCGCGGGAACTCGCTCTCCAGGCTGCCGAGGGTCGACTCCGCCAGGTCCCAGTCCTTCTCGACCATGGCCTTCCTGGCGATCGCGAGCAGGTAGTAGGGCTTCTGCGTGGCGTCGGCCGAGTTCAGGTCCGCCTGCAGCGTCGCGATCTCGACGTCCTCGAGCGTCGTCGTCAGCGGCACGTAGATCTTCGAGAAATCTACGTAACTATCGCTTATTCCAATACTTGCGGAGAATGCTGACCACTTCTCGTCGATCGCCTTCTGCTCGGAGTACTTCCAGAAGTAGTTGCCGACCAGCGCGAGCAGGATCGCGGCGATGACGGTCACGATGAGCGACTTGTATCGCTCCCAGAGGACCTCGAAGGGGCTCGGTGCCTGGGTTCCTTCCAGGCTCGAAGGTGGAGTAGCAGACATGATTCGTTGCGGAAACTGCTTATCGGACGCTGCCCCGAGCCTTCTGGATCAGGCGCTGCGGATCAGAGTCGGGAGTAGTCGGTCTTGTAGTCGACCGTCATCTTGGTGACGTTGCCGTTGCGCGAGAACTCGTAGTCGGCCGTGTAGATGCCGCGCGCGAACTGGAGTCGCTTGCCGTCGCCGTCGAGCTCTTCGGTGCCGCACAGACGCCAGTTGTGTCGGCCCATGTTCGCCTCCACGTAGGAAGCCGCGAGGCTGAGGTCTTCTTGTCCCGAGTAGACGTAGTGGCCGTGGCGCCACGACGCGACCTGGCGCGCATAGCTCTCGTGCTCCCGATCTCTCAGGCGGAAGCCGGACGGCACGACGTAGTCCTGAAACTGCCGAGAATCGACGTCTGGAGCCTCATTGGGGCCCATCTGGCACGATTGCGTCAGCGCGCCGAGCAGCGTGAGCGCGGCGATCAGAGTCGTCTTGTTGGTCATCGGTGATCCCTCGGTTGTCAAGCTGAAGCCGGCCATCCGGGCGGCTGGTCGTCGTTTCGAGGGCCGAGCAGTGTATCGACGCCCGCGAGAGCAGGCAACGACGACGAACGCAGGTTCGCCCCTGCACGGCCAGCCCCGAGGATACCGCCCTCGGATCCGGTTTCGCGACCCAAGGATGCGACTTAGACTGCCCAAGGGGCGCCGCTGGCACGAGACCGCGCCCTGCCAACCGCTGGCTGCAAGTCGACCATGCGAGCTACAGAAACCGCCCGACGCGCTGAATCGCTCGAACGCGCGACGCTCGTGCTGAACCGTTCGTGGCAGCCCGTGCACGTAACGACCGTGCGCCGGGCGCTGTGCATGGTGTTCCGGGAGGCGGCGCGGATCATCTGCCCCGACACGCTCGCGACCTACGACTTCAACGAATGGGTCGAGCTGCCCGTGGCGGCCAGCGCGGCCGTGATCCGTTCGCCGCGCGTGCACATCGTCGCGCCCGAAGTGGTCCTGCTGGCTCGCTACAACCGGGTCCCCTCGCACCAGGCCCCGTTCACGCGCCGCAACCTGTTCCTGCGCGACGACAACACCTGCCAATACTGCGGCCGACGATCCAAGCCGGAGCTGCTGAGCGTCGACCACGTGCAGCCTCGCTCGCGCGGCGGCTCCACCAGCTGGGAGAACTGCGTGCTGGCCTGCGTAGGCTGCAACGCCCGCAAGGCGGATCAGACCCCCCGCGAAGCCGGCCTGAGGCTGCTCCGCGAGCCAGAGCGACCGCGCTGGACGCCCTACCTGAACCTGAGCCCGGGCCAGCGGCTGGACTCCTGGACCAAGTTCACCCCGGAGCACCGCCGTCGACATCGGCGCAACTGAAGCGCTACTGTGCCGTGCCGCCTCGCGGCTCCGGCCCGCGTCCCTCCTGCCTCCTGTTGGCCAGCGACATGAAGCTCACCACGTCGATCCCCGTCATTCTCGCGCTGCTCGCGACCCCCGCGCTCACCCAGAGCAAGTCCCAGCTCAAGAAGGAGCTCAAGAGCCTCGAGCGCGCGGCGAAGAAGGACCCGGAGCAGCTCTACGAGGCCGGCAAGTGGGGCCAGGAGAACGGCCTCGAGAAAGAGGCCGAGAAGATCTTCAAGCGCGTGGTCAAGCTCGACAAGGAGCACGCGGGCGCCCAGCTCGCGCTCGGCAACGAGCAGGTCGACGGCGTCTGGATGCCGGCCAAGCAGGCCGCGAAGCTGCGGGAGAAGGCGCTCGCAGCGGAATACTCCGCCAAGGGCTTCAAGAAGATCGACGGCATCTGGGTCGAACCGGACAAGGTCCAGGACGCCCGCGAAGGCACGTTCTGGCACGACGGCGAGAAGGTCACGCGCGACGAGAAGACCGCCTACCAGGGCGGCGCCGTGCGTCACCCGGTCACGGGTCAGTTCATCCGCAAGGAGGACCTCTCCAAGGCCGAGGACGGCTACTTCCCGCTCGCCGACGGCAAGTGGGGCGACAAAGCCGAGGCGGACAAGTTCCACGAGAAGTTGGGCCGGCCGTGGGTCGTGCGCACGAGCTACGCCACCATCATCTCGACCCTCCCCCTCGACAAGATCGAGGAGATGAAGCGGTTCGCCGACCAGGGGCAGGAGACCGTCGCGCCGCTCTTCCGGGGTCGGGAGCTGCCGCCGGCGCTGCGGCCGGTGCTGATCATCGCGAAGACCACCGCGGAGTACAACTCCTACGGCCAGAGCCTCGGCGACGGCACCGACGTCTGCGGCGCGTTCCTGATCCGCGACGACGCCGAGTTCCGGGTCCCCGGCCAGGGGGTCGTCCGGCCGGCGATCTGCAACAACGACAAGGACTGGGGAACGCGCTATTTGCGGCACGCAGCAGCGATCGCCTACGTCAACGCCGTCGCCAGCGAGGCGGGCGCCGACCTGCCGCTGTGGTTCGTGCACGGCTGCGGCACGCTCGCGTCGCGCTTCGAGAACGACCGCGACGCCGGCTGGTTCGGCAAGCAGCACATGGCCAAGGGGGGCGTCGGCCCGATCAAGTCCTGGTTCAGCAACTACGACCTGAGCGCTGACCTGGACACCAAGGACATCGACTTCAACCTGTTCCAGGCCGGCTTGATGCTGGCCTACGGCATGCGCGGCGGCGACCAGGAGGCGACCGACGCGCTGATGGGGGTGACCAACGCCCTCTCCGCGGACGGCAAAGGCAGCGCCGGCAAGGCCGTCACCGCCTTCGAGAAGCTCCTCGACGGCAAGAAGAGCAGCATCGTCGAATACCTCAACAAGCTGATCAGCAAGGCGCCGTAGGCTCCCAAGCCTTCTGCTGACAGTCGCATATGCACTCCGTCGCCCGGATGTGACAGGTCGGACCACCGCTCTGGCTACTAGCAGCCCCTGAGACCCGGTCCCGCCCTGCGCTCGCGCAACCACCCAGTCCTGAACTCATGATGATCCAATACGTCCGCAATCTGACCTCGCTCGCCGCGCTGGCCACCGCCATGGCCGCGCCGCTGGCTGCCCAGGGCATGCTGCCCTACCTGCCGAAGTCGACCATGATGGCGATGTCGGTGCCGGACCTGGCCACCTCCATGGCCGAGTTCCAGAAGATGCCGCTCGCCAAGATGTGGGCCGAGGAGGAGGTCCAGGCCTTCGTGTCCGACGTCATGGAGATGGCGACGGAGCAGATGGAGGAAGGCATGGACCAGATGCGGGCCATGCACGACGCCGGCATGCTGCCGATCAGCCCCGACACGCTGATGAAGCTGCGGCTCGAGGGCGTCACGCTCGCGATCACCGAGATCGACCTGAAGATGGGTGACTTCGGACCGATGCCCAAGGTCGGCACGCTCGTGCACCTGGACTTCGGCGAGTCGGCCGCGACCTGGAACCAGCTGATCCAGATGGGCATGGGGATGCTCAAGCAGGAGGCCGGCGACGAGCTGTCGATGACCGAGTGGACCATCGGCGACGTCAAAGCGGTGACGCTGTCCCCCAACGGCGCGCCTCCGGGCTTCGAGATGTCGATCAACGTCGCGATGGTGCCTGGCGGCATCGTCCTCGGCACGGTCACCGAGGAAGTCAAGGATGTCGTGACCAACTGGGTCAACAAGACCCCGATGCTCAGCCAGACCGCCGGCTATGCCGCCTCGACCAAGCGCATCGACACGGCCGGCGCCGAGGTCCAGATGTTCATGGCGCCGGACCTCGCGATGAGCACAGGCATGGACATCATGAAGATGATGTCGGGCATGGGCGGCGCCATCCCGCTCGAAGGGGGCATGGTGCCGATGCCGATGCTCGACTTCGAAGGCGTCGAGCGCGCCATGCAGGCCATGGGCATGCGCGACATGGGCACGCTCGGCATGTCGATGAGCTACGACAACGGCAAGTCCGTCACCAAGGCCTACCACGCGCGGGCCAAGGAGCGCACGACGACCGCCGCGCCCGCTTCGATCGACACCAAGTTCCTGCGCTGGGTCCCCAAGGACGCCGTCTCGTTCGGCGCCGGCGCGGTCGACGCCACGTCGATCTACGACATGCTCGTCAAGGGCATGCAGGCCTATGACCCCGACATGTCCGAGATGATGCTCGCGCAGCTTGGGCAGATGGAGTCGCAGCTCGGCTTCTCGATCCGCAAGGACCTGCTCGGCTCGATCGGCGACCACTACATCACCTGGTCGATGCCGATGGGCACGATCTCGGCGGCCCCAGAGATGGCCGTCCTGGTCAAGGTCAACAGCGAGGAGAAGCTCGTCGGAGCGCTCAAGACGATCGCGGCGATGTCGGACGGCGCGCTCGAGATCGTGCCCGGCACCGGGGTCGACTGCGAACGGTTCACACCGGAGCCGCTTCCGCCGCGCCCGGCATTTCTCATGGCGTCGCGCCTGCTCGAGACCAAGGGAGTCCGGGAGTACTTAAAGGCCGCGCGTCGCCTGCACGAGATCCACCCCGACATCCCCTGCCGACTCGCCGGCTGGATCGATCCCGGGGTCGCGGCGATGACGCAGGGCGACTTCGATCGCCTGCTCGCGGAGGGCCACGTCGAGATGCTCGGCCGCCTCGATG
>CAZTQF010000014.1:0-13987 GCA_964615255.1 uncultured candidatus Brocadiaceae bacterium
GCGCAGCTTCGTGAGCCGTGAGCGCCGCAGGAAGGGGGTCGTCTGGAACGTCCTCGTCGACGACCCCTACCGAAAGCTGGTCGCGGTGGGGCTCGCCGTGCTGCTCTGGTTCTTCATCAACAGCCGGATCATGGACTCGACCGACTACGTGCTGCCGCTGCGCGTCGTCGACGCGCTCGATGTCTCGACCGGTGAGAACCAGCTGGCGATCGCGCTGCCGACCGACCGCGTCGTGAAGCGGCGGTTCCTCGACGGCGACCGCGAGATCCAGAACGTGACCGTGACGGTCTCGGGGCCGCGGTTCCGCATCGACGCGCTCAAGGAGGAGCGCCTCAACCTCGCGGTCCTGACGCTGCTCAACCGCGAGTGGGCCCGCTCCGGTGAGGGCTCCGACGTGCAGGTGGTCGAGTTCGGCGCGGCCGACATCCGCCGCGACGTGCGCGCGCTCGAAGAGGTCGACATCGCGATGTCGCCGGCGCGCGTCCGCCTCGAAGTGGGGATCCAGGACAACATCGAGTTCGAGGTGCGCAACGAGCACGTCGAGTTCCTGGCCGAGGGGTTCCGCAGCCGGCTGCTGCTGGAGACGGCCCAGTACACGCCCCGCAAGGTGCGCATCATCGGCCCCGCCCGCAGCATCCAGAAGCTCGCGGGCCGCCTCCAGCAGGGCCAGCCGATCCTGCAGGCGCGGCTCGAGGAGGTCGAGCCGCAGGCGCCCGGGCAGCTGACGATCCTCGACGGCCCGGACCTGTCGGTGAACTTCCTGCAGCCCGCCAGCGTTCGCGTCGACCTGCTGCCGACGCGCGACGACTACACCTTCGAGCTGCCGGTCGTCGTCGACGACCTCGGCCTCGCGCCGGATGACCGCGGCAAGTTCCAGCCGGAGGAGCCGCGCGTGCCGCTGCGGGTCAGCTTCTCGGGTCGCCTGCGCGTGGACGTCGGCGTCATCGAGAGCGACGAGGCGCGGCAGCGGTGGGCGGAGAACAACCTGCGGCTGGTCGTGCACCTGCAGCGACCCGAGGACGGCAACCGGTTCGGGGACGTGCTCAGCAGGCCGCTGCACCTGGTGCCGATCGGGCCGCTGCTCGAGCGCACCGAGCGGAGCGAGTACAAGATCGAGGGCGCGCGCAACGTGACGCTCCGTCGCAAGGACTCATGAACCCGATCGAATTCGGCACCGACGGCCTGCGCGGCCGCGCCGGCGAAGCTCCCATCGAACCCGAGACCCTGCGCCGTGTCGGCGCGGCGCTCGGGGTCCTGCTGCAGCGCGAGGGAGACGGCTCGCAGCGGCGCGTGCTGCTCGGAGACGACGGCCGCGAGTCGGCGCCCTGGATCCAGGACGCGCTCGTGCAGGGCCTGATGGGCGCCGAGGTCAGCGCGGCGTCGGTGGGGGTCGTGACGACGCCGGCGCTCGCGCTGCTGACGGCGCGCGGCCCGTATGCGGCGGGCGTGATGATCAGCGCGTCGCACAACCCGTCCCACGACAACGGCGTCAAGATCTTCGGCGCTGACGGCCAGAAGCTCGGTGACGACGACGAGCGAGAGCTCGAGCGGCTCGCCAACGCGCTGACGCCCGACGCGCCGGGGGAACCACGCGTTCGCTCTGTGGAAAAGCTGGTGCTGCAATACGAGGAGCTGCTGGGGCAGCGCTTCGAGCACCTCGACCTGACCGGCAAGAAGGTCTGCGTCGACGCAGCCAACGGCGGCGGCGCGGCCATCGCGCCGCGCGTGCTGCGGATGTTCGGCGCCGAGGTCGTCGAGGTCGGGTGTGAGCCGGACGGCTTCAACATCAACGAAGACGTCGGCGCTCTGCACCCGGAGCGGCTCGCGCCGGTCGTGCGGGAGCACGGCGCGTGCATGGGCATCTGCCTCGACGGCGACGGCGACCGCGGGATCTTCCTCGACGAGACCGGACGCGTGCACGACGGCGACGCGGTGATGACCTTCTTTGGCGCCCGCATGCACGAGGCCGGGTGTCTTCCGGGGGGCGCTGTCGCTGCGACGGTCATGAGCAACCTGGGCATGCACCGCGCGCTGCGCGAGGCGGGCGTGCAGGTCCACGAGACGCCCGTCGGGGATCGCCACGTGGTCGCAGCGATGAAGGAGCGCGGCTTCGCGCTCGGCGGCGAACAGTCGGGCCACACGCTGTTCCTGGACCACGACCTCGTCGGCGACGGCCTCTACACCGGCCTCCGGATCCTGGACGCGCTCGGCGACGATGCCATGTCCCGGGCGTTCGCGGCGTTCGAGCGGTTCCCCCAGAAGCTCGTCAACGTCGCCGTCCGAGAGAAGCCCGATCTCGCCACCGTGCCCGCGGTCGCGTCGCTGCAGCGCGCGATCGAGGCGCAGCTCGGCGATGACGGCCGACTCCTGCTGCGCTACTCGGGCACCGAACCCAAGTGCCGCGTGATGATCGAAGCGAAGGACCAAGAGCTGTGTGAGCGCCTGTGCGACGAGTTGGCTGCGGTGATCCGCGCGGAGCTCGGCGCGTGAGCCCGACGCTCGCGCTCACCGGGAGCAATCTCTGCGGCGACGCGGCCTTCTCGGCGGCCCTGGCGGTCGACGGGGACGTCGCGGTCCGCAGCGTGCCGCGCGGCGAGCGCGGCGACCTCGTGAAGCTGTGCCACGAGCTCTGCGAGGCGCGCGCCGTCGCGCCGACGGAGCTGCGGCGATTGGTCGTCGATGTCGGCCCCGGGTCCTACACGGGGCTGCGCGTCGCGGTCACCTTCGTGCGGGTCCTGCAGCAGTTCGCGGGCGTCGAGGTGGAGGGCGTCTGCAGCCTCGCCGTGCTGGCGCGGCACGCCGCGCCGGTCGCGGACGCGCCGGTGCGGACGCTGCTCGACGCGCGCCGCGGTCGGCTGCACACCGCGGTGCACGCGCACATCGACGGGCAGACCTGCGAGCGCGAGGCGCCGCGAGCGGCGCCGGTCGAGGAGGTGCTCGGCGCGCTCGGAGCCCGCGAAGTCGTCGTGGCGCCGGCCACGCTCGCAGCGCGGCTTCGAGAAGAGCGGGGGATCGAGTGCGTCGCGGCGAGCGGCCTCACGGCCGCGGGGCTGCTCACCGACGGCCTGCCCCGGTTCTCGGCCGACGCGGCGTCCCTGGAGCCGCGCTACCTGATGGCGAGCTACGCCGAGAGCTAGCCGATGCGCGTGTTCCGCACGATCTGGACGCTGCACCGCTGGCTCGGGATCACCGCCGGGTTGGTGCTGATGGGCACGGCGGTCACCGGCCTGCTGCTGCTGGTCAAGAAGGACTACGACTGGATCCAGCCGCCGGCGATGGCCTGCGCGGACGGGGGCGTCGAGGAGCTGCAGCCGATCACCGCGGTCTACGACGCGGTCTTCGCGCTCGGCCTGCCGCAGCTGCGGAGCGAAGCCGACATCGCGCGCGTGGACTTCCGTCCGGCCAAGCGTTTGCACAAGGTCATCAGTCGGCACGACGACCTCGAGGTGCAGGTGTGCGCGGTGACGCTCAAGACCAGCGCGCCGCGCGTGCGGCGGAGCGATTGGATCGAGGCGCTGCACGACGGTTCGTGGTTCGGCGGCTTCACCCACGACTACGTCATGCCGGTCGTCGCGCTGCTGCTGCTGTTCCTGGCCGGCAGCGGCTACGTCATGTGGGGCGTGCCGGCGTTCAAGCGCTGGCGTCGGCGCCGCGCCGCCTGAGCGACCTGCTACCAGAGCAGCCACGTCGCCAGCGCGAGCCGCGCCGACCACATGGCGGTGCGCAGCCAGTTGCTCCGCACGAGCAGCCGCCACGCTGCGGGCGAGAAGCCGCTCGAAAGCCGCGCGTGGCAGGGCACCTGCACGGCGAAGGTCGAGAGCCAGATCACCCCGACGAGCGCTGCGCCGGCGACGGCGGCTGGGTGGTGTTCTGCCGGAGCGCGCACGACGAGCCACGCCGCGAGGCCGAGCTCGGCGACCATCGGCGGCAGCACGACCCAGGTGGTGCGCGTCGCGTGCCGCTCCTCGTAGGCGCGGAACGACCGCTTGTCAACGGCGGCGAACAGCGGATAGTGCACGACCTGAACGAACCAGATCACGCCGGTCATGAACGCTGTCGGGAGCAGGTGGAGCAGCGTCAGCTGGGGGTAGGTCATCGTCATTGCCTCACCCGTCGCGACGGTGGTGGCGCCACGCGAGCGCCAGCGTCGCGCCGAAAGGCAGCCACCAGATCAGGTCGTTGGTGATGATCAGCCAGCCTGATCGCCACGGGACCTCCCCGCGGAGCGCGGCGTCGAAGAAGCCGATCGGTCCGAGGACCTTGCCGAGCAGCCCGACCAGCACGATGGGCCAGTGGCGCAGCGGCCGCATGGCGGCGCAGGCGTAGCCGACGCCGTAGACGCCGACGATCATGCCGACGCACTGCCACACGAACAGCTGCTCGGGGACCCGCATGCCGCCGAGCGCGAACCACTGCTCGGGGAACAGCACGGCCCAGGCGCCGAAGGCGAGGTTGTAGGCGGCCGCTGCCCAGAGGGTCCGGCGGGCCCACGCAGGTCCCGTTTCGTGCATGTCTCGATTTCGCCCGCGGCTGCGCCTGGATGCAGGCGCCGCGGGGCCGCTAGAACTCCAACCAGACCAGCGTGCCGTTGTAGAGGAAGTGCATCAGGATGCCCGGCAGCAGGCTGTCGGCGCGCTCGCGCAGCCAGCCGAGGTACAGGCCGATGCTCAGGTGGATCGGCAGCACAGCAGGCGCGCCGTGCACGATCGCGAACGCCGACGCGGTCACGAATAGCCCGCCGAAGCGGCCGAACAGCGCCATCAGCCGCCCCTGGAGCAGCCCCCGGAAGATCGTCTCCTCCAGCACCGCGGGCGTCACGGCGATCACCAGGATCGACGCGCCGAAGCCGAGTCGCTCCACGAGGCCTTCCATGCCGCTGTCGGTCTCCGGGAGCAGCGCCTCGAGGCCCATCACGTAGAGGCTCGCCAGCACGACCGCGAGCGCGGCGACGGCGACGGCCTCCAGGAAGAAGCGCGGTCGCGCGAGGCGGAAGCCCACGCGGCCGTAGGGGCCTGCCCACGCGACGATCAGCGCGACGAGCACGCCCGAGACGAGGCTCGAGAACGGCAGCAGCAGCTCGTACTCGTTGCCCGAAGTCAGCAGCCAGACGCCGAGCTGCGGCAGCAGCAGCGCGGACATCAGCAGCGCGAACTCGAGGATCGTGCGGTTGTTCCAGCGCTGCTGGTTGCTGTTGCTCGCGCGCCGCATGCTGCCGGGCGCCATCGGCGCGTCGACGGGGATCCTGGTGTAGATGACGTCGCCGTCGTGGTCGTCACCCGGCATCTCGACCATGCCGCGGCCGTCGAGGCGGGCGTGCGCCGCGTCGAAGGTGACGGGCAGCGCCGGCTCGGCGCCGCTGGCCAGCAGCGCGCGGGCGCTGGCAGGTGCGGTGGGGACCTCGAGCCAGCGATCGCAGCTGCACCGCAGCCGGAAGCCGCGCAGGCGGTCGTGGATCCGCCAGTGGGTCCGGCAGTGCACGCACGAGAGCTCGACCCCCGTGCCGTCTTCGGGCGCGCGGCCGTCGGGCCACGTGCGCGTGGGCTGTTCGTTCGGCTCGGTCACTTCTTCCGCGCGGCCTTGCCCTCGTCCTCGCTCAGGGAGAGCGTCACCGCCGCCACGCTGACGCGGCCCGAGAGCTCGACGACCACCTCGGCGTCGGGGTCGGAGAGCAGCCGGCGGAGGCGCGCAGGCTGCTGTTCGAGCACCTTGCCGTCGGCGTTCTGGAGCTGCACGTACAGCTCGTCTCCGTCCCCGACCACGGCGCAGGCTGCCTGTAGGGCGAGGGTCGCGCCGGCGTCGCGGCGCGCGGCGAGCGCTTCCGGGTCCTCGGGATAGCCGGGACCTCGCGTCAAGGTGACCTGGTAGTTGCCCCACGAGCGCTCTACCGAGAGGCTCACCATGTCGCCGAACGGCCCGGGGTCGGTCGCCAGGGTCTCGGCGCGGGCCGCCAGCACGCGGTCGATGTAGCCCGATTGCCAGGCGAAGAGCACGCCCGCGAGCAGCAGCAGCGGCGCGACCAGGAGGAGCTCGCGGCGACGGATGCCCAGCGGCGGCCCTTCGGCTGCCGGCGGCAGCGCGGGAGCGTCCTGGCCGCCCCTCGGCCGGCGGCGCGTGACGGGCTCGACGGCTGCGCCGCGCACGACGAAGAGCGTCTCGGCGACCTCATCCTCGTAGACCAGCTTGCAGCGCAGCGTGGTCTCGACGCTGTCGGGCTGGCTGGCGTCGACCACGGCCTGGAAGCGGTCCAGGAAGTTGGACTGCGCCGCTTCGTCGAACCGCTCGGGCGGGACGTGGGTGTCGACGGGCAGCAGGTTGTATCGACCGCCGCTGAAGTCGACGCGGAACGCGCCGGCGCCGCAGGCGGAGAGCTGGTCGACGGCGTCCCGGAGTCCGCGCGCGTCTCGGACCCTGCCGTCGACGATGCCGTCGAAGATCAGCGCCTGCGGCGCGCCGCCTGGCGCAGGGCGCGGCGCCGTGCCTGCGTCGGCCTCGCTCACGAGACGTCTCCGGTGAACGCGTCGGTCTCCTGCAGCGGAGCCCAGTCGGACATGCCCTCGCTCCAGATCAGCGTGTCCCCGTCGATCGCTTGGGCGTGCAGCAGGTGGCGGATCGTCTCCGCCGTGACCGGGCCCTGGCGCTCGTTGTCCCGGGCATAGAACCACTGCGCGCCCTGGCTCAGCTGCGCCGTGGGCGCGCTGAGCGGCAGCTCGGGCGGGTTCGACGTGTCGAGGCCGAGCGCCTCGTCGTGCGCGCCGAGGCGGCGCTCGACGTTGGTGTTGCGTGAGTCGGAGACCTGACGCTCCTTGGCGAGCTGCTCTCTGAGGCGTCGATTCTCGAGGCGCTGGCGGCGCTCTTTCTCCTCCTCCTTCTTGAGGTCGGGGAGCGCCAGGACGAGCACGAGGCCGATGCAGTCGAGCGCGAGGCCGATGAAGAACCAGCCGACTGCGCTGCGGCCGCGCCCGTTTGCGACGACGGCGGAGATGATGCCGAAGATGGCCCTGGAGGCGAACACCACCGCGACGAAGACGATTCCTTCTGTGTCGGCGAGCATCGAGAGCATGACGGGGCTAGTTGCGGACGAAGTATCGAAGAGCCCAGCCGGCCAGGACCGCTCCTACGAAGAGCAGGTGGCCGGTCCGGCGCAGGCCGCGGTGCAGGACAGGTTCGGAGCGCCTGCGAAGTATGTCCAAATGAACGAGGAAGGTCACCGGCAACAGCGCCGCCACGGCGATTCCGCCGGGGTGGTGGTGCCACGCCGCGGTGAGGTCTCCTTGCAGCGTCGCGGCGGTGCTGCGCACCAGTCCGCAGCCCGGACAGTGCAGCTCTCCGAGGCATGCGCCGAGCGGACAGTGGGGACCGCGGACGCCGAACCAGGTCGCCGCGCCCGCGCCGACCTCTGCGGACAAGGCGGCCGCCATCGCGCCGGCGGAGCCGAGCAGCCAGCACCACGAGGCCAGCCGCCGCTGCGGGGCGTGGGCGGGTGGTGCGGCAGGCGGCGTCACGTCGTCGATCGGATGCGATCGTCGGGCGACGCGCAAGAGCCTGCTAGCGAGCGGCCTGCTCGCTGGGGCTGCCGAGGTGGCGGACCAAGAACTCCTCGTACTTGCGGTAGCGGCGCAGGGTCGTGACGTCGCCGCCGAGCCCGTGGCCGCCGGTCGGGTCGAGGAACAGCTCGACGAGCGTCTCCTTGTCGGCCTTGAGCAGCTCGCGGTAGACGCGGACCGTGTCCTGGTAGAGCACGTTGCTGTCCTCCATGCCGTGGACCAGCAGCAGGTGGCCCTCGAGCTTCTTGGCGAGCGGCAGCAGCGAGTACTTGGCGAGGTCGGTCTTGCCTTCGCGGCTCTTGCCGATCGTGCCGGTCGAGTACCAGGAGTTGTAGTTCTCCCACTCGGTGGGGCCGGCGCCCGCGATGCCGACCTTGAAGACGTCGGGCGCGGTATACATGCACATCTGGGTCTGGAAGCCGCCGAAGCTCCAGCCGTGCATCGCGACCTTCTCTGGGTCGACGCCGTAGTGCTCGATCATGTGGCGCACGCCGTCGGTGAGGTCTTCGACCTGCGGCTTGCCGACCTGTTCGAAGTTGGCCTTCTCGAACATGCCGCCGTAGCCCGACATCCCGCGCGGGTCGATGGTGCACGTGACCCAGCCGTGCTCGCGCGCCATGTACTGACCGAAGAAGAACGACGCGCTGTGGAAGCTGCCGTCGACGACCTGCTTGCGGGTGCCGAGCGGGCCGCCGTAGACGTAGAGCAGCAGCGGGCGCTTGTCGTCGGCCTTCCAGCCCTCGGGCTTGTAGACGTGGCCGTGGATCTCGTGGCCGTGCCGATTCTCGAACGAGAAGAACTCGGGCGTCATCGACGTCAGCGCCTTGGCGCGCGCGGGGTGCGAGTCCGTCAGCGACTTGCCCTCGCCGCCGCGCAGCAGCACGAGCTCCTTGAGCGCGCCGTAGTGGCTGTAGTTCGCGAGCGCGGCGCTGCCGTCGCCGTTGACGGCGGCGCCGTCGTAGACCCCGGCCGCGTCGTTCAGGCGTCGTAGCTCACCGCTCTGCAGGTCGAGCGCGTAGAGGTCCTGGCGGGTCGGGTGCTCCTTGGTGGCGGTGACGAACAGGTGGCTGTGGGCCTTGTTGATGTCGAACGGGTAGACCTCGAAGCGGCCGTTGGTGAGCGGTCGCTGGCTCTGGTAGAGCGAGTCGAGCACGTGAACGTGGCGGAAGCCGGTCTGCTCGGACAGGTAGACGATGTGTCGGCTGTCGGCGCAGTACTGCGGCTGCATCATGCGGGGCGTGTTGGGGCCGCCGTCGTGCAGGAACCGCAGCGCGGTGCGCGCAGGCAGGTCGACGTAGGCGAGCTCGGCGGAGGCCTTCTTGTCCTTGGCGGCGTCGGCGTCGTCCGCCTTGTCGTCCAAGCGCGCCTCGAGGATCAGGACCTGGTCGCTGTCCTGTTCGAAGGTCGTGAAGGTCACGCGGCTGCTGTCGGGCGCCCACTCGGGGACCGGCAGGATGTCGCGCGGGCCGCTGTGCGTGTGCGTCCAAATCCGGCGCGGCTTGTGTCGCTCGGCCATGGCGCCGTCGAGGCGGTGCAGGTAGATCGCCGTCTTGCGGTCGGGCAGCTCGTCGTCGGAGACGGTGCGCGGGACCTGCTGGACCTCCATGAACCGGTCGCGGTAGCGCGCGATGTTGACCCGGCGGCTGCCGCTGCGCCAGGAAGCGCCCTTCTCCGCGAGGAACACGAGGTGTTCGCCGTCGGGGCTGAGGCGGTAGCTCGTCATCGACTCGCCGCTTGGGAGCTTCGGGTCGAGCTGCACGACGAGGTGGCTGCCGAAGGTGACCTTCATCAGCGCGCCGTCGAGCAGGTAGGTGTAGCCGGTGCCGTCTGGCAGGTACTGGACGTCCCGCTCGCCGGCCTTGGTGTGGGTCAGTCGCTCGGGTGCGTCCGCGCCCAGGGCGTAGCGGTAGACGTCGCCGCCCGAGGTGAACAGCAGCTCGTCAGCGGTGGGGGACCAGACGAAGGCCCGCACGCCGCCGTATCGCGGCGCCTTTTCGGCGTTGGCGTCCTTCTTGTCGACGCGGTCGCCGAACTCCTCGCGGTCGCGCTGCTCCTGGGCGGCGGCGTCCTGCTTCTCGACGTCCTCGTCTCCGGCCTTCTTCTTCTTGCTGGCTTTCTTGCCGGCTTCGACGCGCGCGTCGACGACCTTGCGGGCTGCTGCCTGGAACGCAGACATCACCAGCGCGCTGGTCACGCGCTCGGCTTCGCCGCGCTCGACATCGACGATCCAGAGGTCACTGCCGTGGCGGCGCTCGTCGAACCCGCGGTAGAGGTAGGCGGCGTGGCGGCCGTCGTGCGAGAACGCAGCGCCGCTCGCGCTCGGCCCGAACAGCGGCTTCTTCTTGTCGGGGAAGATGTTCTCCAGTGAGAACGCGACCTCCTTGTCGGGCTCCTGCGCGAACAGGGGGCAAGCGAGCACGGAGAGGATGGCGAGGCTGCGCAGCATGAGGATCGGATCGGAATCGACAGCCCGTGAACGTAGCAGATCGAGAACCGGGAACGGCGCGGCAGTGCCCGCGGTGCGTCGCGCCTTGCCAAACCGCCGATGGCAAGGGGGCTCAGCGTCCGCACGGCTTACGCCCCGCCGCGTCAGCAGCGCGCGCTGCGGCGATCGGCGGCGCGCTGCGGCGCGCGCCTACTGGTTCTCGACCGCCGCCCGGACGAAGTCCCGGAACAGCGGGTGCGCCTGCAGCGGGCGCGTCTTGTACTCGGGGTGGTACTGGACGCCGACGAACCAGGGATGGTCGGCGATCTCTACGACCTCAACGAGGTCGAGCTTGGGGTTGCGCCCCGCCATCACGAGCCCCTTGTCCGCCAGCTGCTCCCGATAGTCGTTGTTCAGCTCGAACCGGTGGCGGTGCCGCTCGTGGACGGTGTCGGCGCCGTAGGCCGCGCGGCTCTTGGTGCCGTCGGCGAGCGCGCACTCGAACGCGCCGAGGCGCATGGTGCCGCCCTTGTCGTTGGTGCGCTTCTGCTCCTCCATGAGCGAGATCACCGGGTGCTCCGCGTCGGGGCTGTACTCCGTGGTGGTGGCGTCGGTCAGGCCGAGCTCGCTGCGCGCGAACTCGACGACCGCTGCCTGCATCCCGTAGCAGATGCCCAGGAACGGGATCTTGTGCGCGCGAGCGTAGGTGATCGCGGCGATCTTGCCCTCGAAGCCGCGCTCGCCGAAGCCGCCGGGCACCAGGATGCCGTCGGCGCCCGCGAGGTGCGGCTCGGCGCCGTCTTCGGCGACCTGCTCCGCGGACACCTTCTTGAGGTGGACCTTGCAGCTGTTGGCGATGCCGGCGTGGCTCAGGGACTCGTAGATCGACTTGTAGGCGTCGTGCAGCTCGATGTACTTGCCGACGACCGCGATCGTGACCTCGTGGGCAGGGTTCCTGACCGTTTCCAGCAGCGCCTGCCAGTCCGAGGTGTCCACGGCCTGCCGCGGCTCGAGCTGCAGGTGGTCGAGGATGCGGCGGTCGAGGCCGCGCTCGATCAGCATCAGCGGGACCTCGTAGATCGAGAAGTCGACGTCCTTCTCCTCGATGACGTTCTCTGGCCGAACGTTGCAGAACAGCGAGATCTTGCGCGGCATGTCCTCGTCCATCGCGACCTCGGTCCGGCAGACGAGCACGTGCGGCTGGATGCCGATCTCGCGCAGTTTGCCGACCGACTGCTGCGTCGGCTTGGTCTTCAGCTCGCCGGACGCGCGCAGGTAGGGCAGCAGCGTCAGGTGGATGAACATGCAGTCGTGCGGCCCGACCTCGAGGCTGAACTGTCGGATCGCCTCCAGGAACGGCAGGCTCTCGATGTCGCCGACCGTGCCGCCGATCTCGGTGATCGCGACGTCGGGCGGCGCCTCGCCCACGCGCGGCGCGGCGCCGGCGCGGATGCCCATCTTGATCTCGTCGGTGATGTGCGGGATCACCTGCACGGTCTTGCCGAGGTAGTCGCCGCGGCGCTCCTTTTGGATCACCGACTTGTAGATCTTGCCCGTCGTGTAGTTGGAGTCCTTGGTGACGGGCGCGTGGGTGAACCGCTCGTAGTGACCGAGGTCGAGGTCTGCTTCGGTGCCGTCGTCGGTGACGTAGACCTCTCCGTGCTGGAACGGCGACATCGTGCCGGGGTCGACGTTGATGTAGGGGTCGAGCTTCTGCATCGACACCTTGAGGCCGTGGCGCTCGAGGATCCAGCCGATCGCCGCCGAGGTCAGGCCCTTGCCGAGCGACGAGACCACTCCTCCGGTCACGAACAGGTACTTGGTCATATCGGTGTCGGTCCGTTGCGCTGGGCGCTCAGTCGTTGCAGGTAGGCGTCGTAGTCGGCGCGCGTCTCGATGCCCCACGGGTCGCCGTGGGCGTCGAGCACGTGCACTTGGATGTCGTTCTCGAGGAAGCGCAGCTGCTCGAGGCTCTCGGCCTCGGCGAGCCCGCTCGAGGGGAGCGCGGGCACCTCCAGCAGCGTCTCGCGCGCGAAGCCGTAGACGCCGATGTGGCGGAGCGTGCCGAACGTGCCCTCCTGCACGTACGGGATCGCTTGCCTGCTGAAGTAGAGCGCTCTGCCGCTGCGGCCGCGCACGACCTTGACGACGTTGGGGTTCGCGATCGTCTCTGCGTCGTCGAGCGGCGCGCAGAGCGTGTTGCAGGGGCTCTCGCCGCGCAGCAGCGCCTCGACGAGCGCGGCGAGGTCGTCCGGGGAGACCTCAGGCCAGTCGCCTTGGATGTCGAGCACGGCGCGGCAGTCGATCGCAGCGGCGGCCTCGGCGCAGCGCTCGCTGCCCGTGCGGCAGGACGCGCTGGTGCGCGCGACCTGGTAGCCGTGCGCGCGCGCCGCCTGCTCGACGCGGTCGTCGTCGGTGGCGACGCAGACCAGGTCGATGTTGGGGGTCGCCCGGGCCTGCTCACAGGTGTGCAGGAACAGCTCGCGACCGCTCTCTGCCAGCAGCGCCTTGCCAGGCAGGCGTTGGCTGCCGACGCGAACCGGGATGATGGCGACGGCGTCGACGCTCACGACCGTCTCCGTCGACGTTCGGCCTCGAGCTTTCGGGACTCCATCATGTCCTGCTTCGCGGCGTCGTCCGGCCGGTAGTTGCGCGCGTAGTTGAAGAGCTGCAGGAAGTAGTTGCGCGCCTTGACGAACGAAGCGCGGCGCGCGTCCGACGTGCCGCCGGAGAAGACCCAGACCGAGCGGTCTCCGCCGCGGTCGAGCTGCAGCGCCTGGCGAGCGCCCGGCGGCGCTGTGGGCAGCGCGTAGTCGAACATGTCCTCGGCCTCGAAGGTCGCGACGAGCGCGTCCATGCCCTCGGCCGCGACCACCTTGTTGACCACCGCGTTCGCGTTCGGGGCCGCCGGCAGGGCGGTGCCTTCGCTCAGCAGCGTCAAAGTTGGGCTCGTGCGCGAGATCAACATGACGCTGGCGGGCGCGGTCGGCGCGCGCCCGGGGCCTCCGCCCGGCCCGCCGGCGCACGCGGCGAGACCTCCGGCGGCGAGCACGAGTGACGTCCGGAGGGCGAGCGGGAGGGTCATTCCGGGCCCCGAGTCTATCGACGGCGACCGCAAAGACCACTTCGCCTTTCGCCGCGCGATCGCGCCTTCGCAGGTCGTTGCTCCGCTGCTTACAGCACCTTGGACAACTGTGGACAGCTGTCCCCGGAGGCACTCAGCAGCGCCGCGAGCAGATCGTCCGGTGATGTCGGAGCCTTGGCGTGCGCGGACTTCAAGTCTGGTCGCGCGGCAACCCGAAGACCAAGAAGGCGATCGAGCATCTGCATTGCCGCGACCCAGGAGCCTCTCGAGCATGAATCCGCGTCCCTTCCAGAAGGTCCTCTGCGCGAACCGGGGGGAGATCGCGATCCGCGTGTTCCGCGCCTGCGCCGAGCTCGGCATCCGCACGGTCGCGATCTTCAGCGAAGAGGACGCGACCAACCAACACCGCTACAAGGCGGACGAGAGCTACCTCGTCGGCGAGGGTAAGGGCGCGGTGCAGGCCTACCTCGACGGCGACGAGATCCTCGAGATTGCCCAGCGCGCGCACGTCGACGCCATCCACCCTGGCTACGGCTTTCTCTCGGAGAACGCGGAGTTCGCCGCCAAGGTGCGGGCGGCAGGGATCGCGTTCATCGGTCCCGAAGCGGACGCGATCCGGCAGCTCGGCGACAAGGTCGAGGCGCGCAAGACCGCCGCCGCGCTGGGGGTCCCGTGCGTGCCCGGGCACGAGCTGCCCGCCGACGAGGCCGAGGCCCTCGCCGCGGCGGAGCAGTTCTTCGACGCGCACGGCACCACCATCCTCAAGGCGGCCCACGGCGGCGGCGGACGCGGCATGCGGGTCGTCGAGCGCCGCGAGGACCTGCCGCAGATGCTGCGGCAGGCGCGGAGCGAGTCGCTGGCCTCGTTCGGCAGCCCGGTGGTGTTCCTCGAGAAGTTCCTGCCCAAGGTCCGTCACATCGAGGTGCAGGTGAT
>CAZTQF010000015.1:0-13612 GCA_964615255.1 uncultured candidatus Brocadiaceae bacterium
GGCTGCTGACCACCCGGGAGCCGCTCCAGCTGTCGCTGGCCGATGCGCTGGACATCGCCGCGGAGAACAGCCGCGAGTTCCAGAGCCAGAAAGAGTCCCTCTACCTCGCGGCGCTCAACCTGACGTCGACGCTCAACGACTTCCGGGTGCGGTTCGGGGGCGGCCTGGGCGGGACGGCCAACGGCACGGCTGACGACACCGCCAGCGTCTCGCTGACCGATGACCTGAGCGCCGCCGCCAACACCGTGGCGGGGACCACGATCGTGGCGGGCTTCGCGCAGAACTTCCTGCGCAGCGTGATCAACGGCGGGCAGTTCGACGGCGACGCGATCCTGAACCTCTCCATCACGCAGCCGCTGCTCCGCGGCGCCGGCCGCCACATCGCGCGCGAGCCGCTGACGCAGTCCGAGCGCAACGTCATCTACGCGATCCGCGACTTCGAACGCTTCCGCTCGCAGTTCGCCATCGACCTCGTGTCGGACTACTGGAACGTCGTCCAGCAGATGGCCGACCTCCGCAACGTCGAGTCCAACTACGCGAGCTTCAAGCTCTCGCGCGAGCAGATCGAAGAGCTCTACAACGCAGGGCGCCGCACGATCGTCGACCTCGGCCGCGCGCAGCAGAGTGAGTACAGCTCCGACGCCCAGCGCGTTCGCTCGGCCAACCAGCTGCAGAACTCGCTGGACAGCTTCAAGCTGACGCTCGGCCTGCCGATCACGGCGCAGATCACGCTCGACCCCGACGAGCTCACCCGCCTCGTCGAGCAGGGTGTGACCGAGGTCGAACTCGAGGAGGCCGAGGCGATCCGGCTGTCGCTGCAGCGCCGCTACGACTACCAGACCACCGTCGACGAAGTCGAGGACGTCGGCCGCCGGACGGTCATCGCGGCCAACGCGCTCAACCTCGGCCTCGACTTCACGTCGGCGATCTCCGTCCCGTCCGAGCAGGGCTCGAGCGTCAACCTGGACTGGTCCCGCATCAACTGGTCGGCAGGGGTCGACCTCAACCTGTTCTTGGACCGGATCCCGCTCCGCAACGCCTACCGCAGCCAGCTGATCACGTTCGACCGGGCGCTGCGCGCGCGAGAGCAGGCAGAAGACCAGCGCACCGCCTCGGTGCGCCGCAGCCTGCGCAACATCCAGGCCTCGCTGGACAGCTACAAGATCCAGAAGTTCGCCGTCGACCTCGCAGAGCAGCGCGTCGAGGCGACGACCGACCTCTACGCCGCGAACCGCGTCGCGGCGCTCGACAAGCTGGACGCCCAGGACTCCCTGCTCAGCGCCCAACTCAACCGCAACTCCGCGATCGTCAACTACGCGATCGCGCGGCTGCAGCTCATGAACGACCTCGAAGCGATCCGCCTGTCCCCTGAGGGCCTGCGCTTCGACCTGAACCTGCCGATGCCGGCAAGCGCCGAATGAACATGCGTCACCGCAACACCGTCTCCGCGCTCCTCTTCGCCGCCGCCGCCTCGCTGGCGGCCTGCGGCGCCGAGGAGAAGCAGTCCGACAACCGCGTCAACCTCTACCGGGTCAGCCGCGAGGACCTCCCGATCAACGTCAAGGAGGGCGGCGAGCTGGTCGCCGTCAACGAGCTGGAGGTGAAGTCGCAGATCGAGGGCAACGCCACCATCCTCAGCCTCGTGCCGGAGGGCACGCTGGTGAAGAAGGGCGACAAGCTGGTCGAGCTCGACGTCACCGAGCTGGTCGAGAAGCGCGCGACCCAGGAGATCGCGGTCGAGAAGGCGCGCAACTCCCTCGAGCAGGCCCGGACCGCCCAGGACATCCTCGAGAAGGAGCTGCAGACGAGCTTGAACACGGCCGAGTCGCAGCGACAGATCGCGACCATGGAGCTGCAGAAGCTGCTGGGCGCCAAGGACGGCCAGGGATCGGAGGGCAAGAACGCCGACATGGTCAAGCGCCTCGAGGAGCTGGTGAACCCCGCGCCTGCCGACGACGAGCCCGGCGAGGCGGACCCCGAGGCGGAGGCCGAACGCGCGCTCGTGAGCCAGGTGCACCCGCAGAACTACGCCGGGCTGATCGGCAAGGTCCGCCAGCTGCTCACCGTCAAGGGCGAAGGCGGCGACCCGCTGCAGCGGGACATGGGCGAGATGGCCAACAAGATCCTCCAGCAGGCGGACACCATCCGCCTCGCGATGGCGGACCTCAAGGTCAAGGAAGACACGGCCGCGCACAGTCGGCGCCTCGCCGAGAAGCAGTTCATCACGCGCAACGAGCTCGAGCGAGACGAGCTCGCCTACCAGAGCCAGGCCTCGAAGGTGACCATCGCCTGGAACGACCTGGAGCTGTTGATCAACTACACGCTGCAGCGGGACAAGATCGAGTTCCGGCAGAACCTGGAGAACGCCGAGCTGGAGGTCGCCCGCGTCATGGCGACCAACGACGCCGAGCGGAAGAACTCGCAGTTCGACACGGACGCCAAGCAGAAGGAGTTCGAGATCGCGAGCGACCGGCTCGCGACGCTCAACCGGCAGATCGACAACTCGGTGATCTACTCGCCTGGTGAGGGCCTCGTCGTCTACTCCAAGGTCTCCCGCGGCCGCGGCGACAGCGAGCCGGTCGAGGAAGGCACCAGCGTGCGCCAATACCAAACGATCATCATCCTGCCGGACAACAGCCGGCTGAAGTGCCGCATCCAGGTCCAAGAGGCGATGATCGACATGGTCCGCCGCGGCATGCCCGCGCTCATCAGCGCCGAGGTGCGGCCCAACGAGACGATGACCGGCCGCGTGACCTACGTCGCCCCGGTCGCCGACTCGGCCAGCCGCTGGTCCGGCAACGACAAGAAGGTCTACACCACCGACGTGCTGCTCGACGGCGTCAACCGCGACGAATCCCTGAAGGCCGGCATGAAGGCCGCGGCGACCATCGTCGTCGACACCGCGGCGAACGTGCTGACCGTGCCGATCCAGGCGGTGCGGCGGGACCGCGCGGTCAACTACATCTGGAAGGACTCGCCCGAAGGCCCGGTCGCGGTGCCGATCAAGGTCGGCGTCAACAACCAGGAGAAGGTCGTCGTGCTCGAGGGCGTCGCCGAGGGCGACATGGTCTACCGCACGCCCCCTGGCGGCGAAGCCGACCCCAAGTTCGAGCAGCCGGCGGCGCCCGAGCCCGATCCAGCCGCGACGCCCGCAGGAGACGAGACCTCGAAGCAGGGGGCGGACGAGCAGCGCGAGGGCCAGCAGCGCGGCGGCGCCAGCCGGCGCGGCGGCGCCCGCAAGAAGTACCCCGACATGAGCCCCGAAGAGCTCGGCGAGGCCAAGGCGAGGCTGCAGCGAATGGCGGGCAGCATGGGCAACTGGATGAGCGGCGAGCAGCTCGACGCAGCGGTCCAGAAGGTCAACGCGATCATGGCGGCGATCGACGGCGGCGACCTGCAGAAGGCGCAGCAGCTCAGCGACGCGATGATGGCCGGCATGCGCAGCGGCCGCGGCGGCGGCGGCCGCCCGGGCGGCGGCCGCGGCGGAGAGTGACCGTGAGCGAACGCGACATCATCGCCGAGTTCGTCGACGTCCATCGCCACTACAAGATGGGCGAGAACGTCGTGCGCGCCCTCAACGGCGTGTCCATGCAGGTCCGCAAAGGCGACTACCTGACGATCATGGGGCGCTCGGGCTCCGGCAAGAGCACGATGCTCAACCTGCTCGGCTGCCTCGACCGGCCGACGACCGGCGAGTATCGGGTCGGCGGCCGCGACGTCAGCAAGCTGGACGACGACGCGCTCTCCAACGTGCGCGGCCACGAGATCGGCTTCATCTTCCAGTCGTTCAACCTCATCCCCCAGCTGACCGTGCTGGAGAACCTCGAGGTCCCGCTCTTCTACCAGGGTCGGGTCGGGGCCGAGTCCCGCAAGAAGGCCGAATACCTCGCGGACCGCGTCGGGCTCGGGCAGCGCCTCGAGCACAAGCCGCTGGAGCTGTCGGGCGGTCAGCAGCAGCGCGTGGCCATCGCGCGCGCGCTGATGAACGACCCGCTGTTCCTGCTCGCCGACGAGGCGACCGGCAACCTCGACAGCAGCACCGAGAGCGAGATCCTGGACCTGTTCGACGACCTCCGCCCCGACGGCGTGACGATCGTCATGGTGACCCACAACCCGGCGGTCGCCGAGCGCGCCGATCGGACGCTCTGGCTCAAGGACGGTGAGGTCGAGAAGCTCATCGAGAACAAGCGCAGCCCCGCCGCCGCCGGCGGCAGGGCGGAGGAGCACGCATGATCCGCGACACCTGGCGCATCGTCCGCCTCGGCCTCAAGAGCCTGCTGCTGCACAAGCTGCGCAGCGCGCTGACCACCGCGGGGATCCTGTTCGGCGTCGCGTCGGTGATCGCCATGCTCGCGGTCGGCGAAGGCGCCAAGCAGGACGCGCTCGAGCGCTTCCAAGCGATGGGCGTCACCAACCTGATCGCCCGCAGCAAGAAGCCTGCGGAGACCGCGTCGAGCAGCTCGGCGAGCACCTGGTCGGCGCTCGCCTACGGGCTGCTGTACTCGGACGCCGACCTGATCGAAGCGTCGATCCCGAGCGCCGACGTGGCGCGCGTCCGCGAGGTCAAGCGGCCGATGATGCGCGGTGAGAACTTCCACACCTCGATCATCGTGGGCACGGAGCCGAGCTTCCTCGGCATCACCAACATGGAGGTGCGCGAGGGGCGTTGGCTGTCCGACGTGGACGACCGCCGACTGGCGAACGTCTGCGTGCTCGGCGCGACGCTGGCACGGCTGCTGTTCCCGCTCGAGAACCCCATGGACCAGACGGTCCTGGTCAGCGGCGACGACCGCTACCGCGTCGTCGGCATCCTGACCGAGCAGGGCCGGACCGCCGGCGCCGGCAGCACCCCGTACGACGAGTGCATGTTCGTGCCGCTGCACACCCACCAGCGCCGCTTCGGCGACGTCAACACGACCCGTTCGGGCGGCTCGTTCTCGCGGGAGCGGGTCGAGCTGGCGGAAGTCAAGGTCAAGATGCCGACCTCCGAGGACGTCTCCGACGGCGCCCAGGTGATGCGCGACCTGCTGCAGCAGAGCATCAAGGAGAAGGGCGACGTGATCGTCACGGTGCCGCTCGAACTCCTGAAGCAGGAGGAGGAGAGCAAGCGCATGTTCAACATCGTGCTCGCGGTCATCGCCTCGATCAGTCTGCTGGTCGGCGGCATCGGCATCATGAACGTGATGCTCGCGACCGTGACCGAGCGCACGCGCGAGATCGGGATCCGCCGCGCGCTGGGCGCCAAGAAGAAGCACATCGTGCAGCAGTTCCTGGTCGAGTCCGGCGTGCTGTCCGCGCTCGGAGGAGTCGTCGGCGTGACGCTCGGCGTGGCCCTGCCGTTCCTGATCACGCTCTGGTTCCAGCAGAAGACGATCATCCTGCCGCAGCACGTCATGCTCGCGTTCGGCATCTCGGCTGCAGTCGGCGTCGTGTTCGGCCTCTACCCGGCCTGGCGCGCAGCCAACATGGACCCCGTCGACGCGCTGCGGCACGAGTAGCGCCGCCGCCGTCTCGCGCGCCCGGGCTCAGGAGCGCTGGCGCTGGCCGCAGTGCTTCTCGACCAGCTCGACCAGCTCCTCGGGCTCGAACGGCTTGCGGAAGTAGTCGGCCGCCCCCATCGCCGCGCTCCGCTGGTGGCCACGCGAGTGCTCGCGCGCGGTGAAGATCACGACCGGGACGTCCGCCGTCTGCGGGTCCTGCTTGAGCCGCGTCAGCGTCTCCCACCCGTCGATCCCGGGCATCATGATGTCGAGCAGGATCAGGTCCGGCGCGCTCTCCCTGGCCTTCTTGATCCCCTCCTCGCCGTCCATCGCGGAGTCGACCCGAAAGCCCGACGCCTCCAGCACCATCTGCGTGGAGAGGATGATCAGCTTCTCGTCTTCGATGATCAGGACGCGTCTCTGCATCTAGCTGGCCTCGCGGTTGGAGTCGCCGCCGCTCGCCCCCACGCCCGCGGGTGCAGGCAGGTGGAGCGGCAGCGCAAAGGAGAAATCGGCACCGCGGCCCGGCTCACTGGAGACCTCGATCCTGCTGCCGTGTGCCGTCACGACGCCCTGGGCGACGTAGAGCCCGAGCCCCGCGCCGCCATGCCGCCTTGTCAACGGGTCTTCGACCTGGAAGAACTTCTCGAAGATGCGCCGCTGGTAGCGAGGCGCGACGCCGACCCCGTCGTCCCGGACGTGGAAACGGCAGCCAGCGCCCCCCTCCGCCGCGGCCGCGGCCGGCTCCGGCAGGACGGCCACCTCGACGGCGCCGCCCGCAGCGGTGAACTTGAGCGCGTTCTCGACCAGCGCCTGGCAGCTCCGGCGCAGCTCTCCCCGGTCCGCGCAGAGCTCCGGGTCGCCGGCCTCGCTCCGCACGGTGAGCGCGACGCCGCGCTCACGGGCGGCCTCGCGGAACGGGGTCACCACGCTCTCGAGGAAGGACGCGAGCCCGAACACCTGGCGGTCCGCCCCGTAGTCGGCCGACTCGAGGTCGCCCAGGCTCACGAGCTTGTCGATCTGGTGCTCGAGCCGGGCGGACTGCTCGCAGATCGAGCTGCAGGCCTCTTGCTGGCGCTCGCTGAGCGCCCCCAGCGCGCCCTTCGCCATCATCGCGGCGAACGCCTTGATGCCGGTGAGCGGCGTGCGCAGCTCGTGGGCCACGATCGACAGGTACTGATTGCGGAGCTGGTCGGTCTTGTAGTCGGCGGTCACGTCGCGGAGCACGGCGATCGCGCCGGCGGGAGCTCCCTGGTAGTCCAGGACCGCGCGGGTCGCGCAGCGGACATAGCGCAGCTCACGGTCTTTGCCGAAGACCTCGATGGTCCACTCGGCCTCCGGCGCCGCTCCGTCGCGCACGCGCGCCACGTCGGCGACCAGCGCCGCGGCGACCTCGCCGGCAGCGCGCAGCGCGGTGACGTCGCCACCCGTGGCGACCAGCGCCTGCACGTCGAGCAATTGCTCGGCGACCGAGTTGACCAGCGCGACCTCACCGCCGCGGCCGACGCAGACCACGCCGTCCATGATGTCGGACAGGTGCTTCATCGGCGCGAGCGCGCCGGCTCAGCCGGCGTCCTTGATCACCTCGAGCGCGGCGTCCTCGGTCTCGTAGATCGCGAGGTGCTTCGAGATCCGCATGATCTCGAAGATCTTGATGATGAACGGCTTGATGTTGCTCAGGTAGAGCTTGCAGCCGCGCGCCGAGGTCACGTTGTTCGCGACGATGATCAGACCGACTCCGCAGGAGTCGATGATCTTGACGTTGTCGAGGTTGAGCAGGAAGTGCTCGTAGCCCTCCTCGATCTTGGCGCTGATCGTCTCCTTGAGCGACTCCTTGAGCGAGTCGGTCACGTAGAAGTTCAGGCTGCGGTCGTTGAACGAGATGATGACCGTCTTGTCGCGCTTGAGCGCCGTGACGCTCAGCCCCTGGCTCTTCTTCCCTACGATTTCCATGGCATGACCTCGGTGCGGAGGACCCGACCTCGCGGGCTCCGTGGAGCCATCGGCTCGCGAGACGCGCCGAGTTGAGCGGTGCCGTGATTTCCCGCACCCCGCGCGCCGGTGCCCTCACGGGACCCGCGCACCGGGCCTTCCCGCCGGGATCGCCCCCGCTCAGCTCTCCGCCGAGCGCTCGGCGCCGCCGTAGCGTCGCGAGATGTTGGCCCGGCCGATGTCGGCCAGCAGCGCCGGGCTCTTCTTGATCCCGAGCTGGTAGGCCTTGTTCGCGACGCTCGTGACGGTCCGCCCCAGGGTGCGGGCCACGGTCAGGTTGTCGCGGTCCGGGTAGAGCTCGGCGAGGCGACGCACCTCCTCGGCGGTCCACCGCGGCATGCTCGACGACCGGGCGCGCGCCGGCGCGGCGAGGTCCACGCGCGGCGAACGGTGCGCCTGGAAGCGCTTGTCCTTGGCGAGGCAGAGCCGCGCGGCCGCGGCGCGGATGTCCTCGCGCGGCCGCAGCAGACACACCTCGAGGTCCTCGTCTCTTCGGGTGCCGTAGAGCTTCTTGAGCGCGCGCTGCTCCTCGGAGGCCCAGGGGCCCTTTCGCAGCTGCCTGCGCAGCTCCTCGGCTCGCCGACGGATGTCGCCGGCTGGCCTGCCCAGGAGCGGCCCGAGCACCCGCGGCTCGAGCGCCCCCCACGCCTGTCGCAGCCGCCGGTCGTCGCCGGCGGTCCACGGTCCGTCCTGGCGCGGCGCGCGCAGGAGCGTCAGCGCCTTGCGCTGGACGCTGTCGGCCGAGCGACGCAGGAGGGTCGCCGTTCCCTCGACGCCGCGGTGCGGCAGGAGCAAGCGCATGCGCTCCAGCTCCTGGACCGACCAGTTGCCCCGGCGGAGCGGACGACCCGTCACGGCTTCGCTCCCGCCGCGCCCGGGGCCGCGGGCTCGCCGCCGCCGGGCCCGCGCATCTGCTCGGCCCAGCGGGGGAGCACCTGCTCGTGCACGAGGTCACGGACGGCCGTCGTGGACTGCAGCGACAGCGCCTTCGTCGCCAGCTCCCGGCACTCGTCCAGGGTGAAGCTGCGCAGCATCAGCTTGACGCGCGGCAAGAACACCGGCGCCATGGAGAGCTCTCGGTAGCCGAGCCCCAGCAGGATGGGCGTGAACCAGTGGTCCCCTGCGATCTCGCCGCAGATCGACGCCGGCTTGCCCGCGGCTGCCGCCGCGTCGGCGATCTGCGCGAGCACGCGCAGCACGCCCGGGTGGAACGGGTCGTACATCTTGGCGACGCGCTGGTTGTCGCGGTCCACCGCCAGGAGGTACTGCACGAGGTCGTTGGTCCCGACCGAGACGAAGTCGACGACGGGCAACAGGTCGGGCAGCACGGAGACCAGGACCGGCACCTCGACCATGACGCCGAGCTCGATCCGAGCGTCGAAGGGCACGTCGTTGGCGCGCAGATCCGAGGTCAGCTGGTCGAGCACCTCCCGACACCGGACGACCTCCGAGCGCGTCGTGACCATCGGCAGCAGGATGCGCGCGTGCCCTTCGGCGCTGGCGCGCAGGATCGCGCGCAGCTGGGTGTAGAGGATGTCCGGCCAGTCGAGGCAGAGCCGGACACCGCGCCACCCGAGCACCGGGTTGCGCTCCTCTGGCATCTTGAAGTAGCCGAGCGGCTTGTCCCCGCCGACGTCCAGCGTGCGGAAGGTGACCGGCTTGCCGCCGGCGCTCGCGACCGCGCGGCGATACATGGACACCTGCTCTTCTTCCGTGGGGAAGTGTCGCCGCTCCATGAACGCGAACTCGGTCCGGAACAGGCCGACGCCAGCCATCGCGTCGAACTCGAAGCCCTCGAGGTCGTGCACGCCCTCGGCGTTGGCCATCAGGCGGAGCTCGGTCCCGTCCCGCGTCACCGACGGCTGGAAGCGCAGCTCGCTGATGCGCGACTCCACCGCGCGCTGCTCGCGCAGCCGGCGCTCGTAGTCGGCGAGCTCGTCGGCGGTCGGGTCGAGCAGGACCACGCCGGCGTCGCCGTCCAGGATGGCCAACGCTCCGCTCGTCGTCTCCAGCATCACCTGCTCGACCCCGACGATGGCCGGGATGCCGAGCGAGCGCGCCAGGATCGCCCCGTGCGAGTACTTGCCGCCGTGCGCGGTCACGATGCCGCGGATGTGCGCGCGGTCGAGGATCCCCGCGTCGCTGGGCAGGAACTCATCGGCCGCGAACAGGTAGTCGGCCCCGTCCGCGGTGTACTTCTGGCGCCCGCTCGCGACCAGCGCGCCGACGAGCTGGCGACCGATGTCCCGGAGGTCGGCGGCCCGCTCACGCATGGCCGCGCTGTCCATCTGCTCGAAGACCGACTCGTAGCGCGCGACGACCCGCTGTAGCGCCACCTCGAGGTTGCAGCTGCGCTGCTCGATCTCCCCCTCGACCTCTCGAATGAAGGTGTCGTCGTGCAGGATCGCGAGCTGCGCGTCGTAGATGCGCACGTCCTGCTTGCCCACGGCCCCTGCCAGCTCCTTCTGGAGCGCCGTGAGGTTGTCGGCTACGGACACAAGGGCGCCCGTCAGGCGCGCCTTCTCGGCGTCCTGCTCCTCGACCGCGACCCGACGCGTGGGGATCTGGTCGAGCGTCGTGTGGAAGTGCACGACGGGCGCGATCGCGATCCCTGGCGCAGCGGCGATGCCTTTGAGTCTTCGGGTCATCCGTGCACGTCCACTTTTCAGGCACCTCGAGGCGCTTTGCAACACGCCGGGCTTCATCCCCCGGTCGCTGCGTGCCGATCAGGGGACAACGGACCAAGCCGACCTTGACCATGACCCGATCCACTGATCCCCGTTCTGCCATCGGCGACCTGCCCAGCTTCCTCGGCGCGCCGGATCGTCCGGCTCACGACACGGACGCCCAATGCTCGGAGAGCGAGGCGCCCGAGGCGACCGAGGAGTTCTTCGACGAAGCGGATGACGGCTACGAAGAGCGAGGCGACGAGGACTACGAGGACGAGGCCTACGAGGAGGTAGGCGACGACGAGCAAGCGGACTACGACGCGGGCGCACCTGTTTCGGCACGCGCCAGACGGCGACGCGACCCTTCCGCTGTGCCCTCCGCAGGCGGCGTCGCGGCGCTCGCCGCGGGCGCGATCCTGGGACTGGCCGGGATCGTCCAGCTGTTGGTCCCGGGCGCGGCCGAGGTCGGCCTGGACGGCTGGTCCCCGCAGCTGCCGCTGACGATCGGCGCGGTCCTCGCAGCGCTCGGCCTGACGCAGCGACGCGTCGGCGCGATCCAGCAGCGGCTGGACGACTCCGAGCGTCGCCGCGAAGCAAGCGACGCAGCGCTGACCGCGGCGCTGGATCAGCTGCTGGAGAACACGGCGAGCCAGGCGACCGACGCCAGCGGCGGCCATCCCGCCGAGCGCGCGCTCCTCGCGCTGCAGCGGCAGGACCAGAAGATCAACAACCTCACCAAGGCGACCAAGATGTACGGCAAGCCGCTGATGGAGATCACGGCTCAAGGCGCCGAGGTCGCTGGGTGCCTCACAAAGCTGCAGGCTGCGGTCGAAGCGCTCACGGCGCAGACCGGCCCGAGCCAGCCCGGGGTCGAACTGGGCGAGGTGTCCGCACGCATCGACGGGCTCTCAGACGCTGTCGCGTCGCTGCAGGCGCACGCGCAGGCAGACGGCCGCGAGGTCAAGGCCGCGCTCGCCCAGCTGTCGAGTCAGCAAGAGGACCGCTTGGGAGACGACCAGCTGCAGGTGCGCCTCGCCGAGGCGACGACCCGCATCGGCGAAGGCATCGATCAGCTCCGCGACCAGAACGTCGCCGGCATCGAGAGCAGCGTGCGCGACGTGCAGCGAGAGGTGTCGGCGCTCGCCGGCGCCATCGCCAAGCTCCAGGGCGCAGCGCCTGCGGTCGCGGCCACGGCCACAGCCGCAACCAGCACGACTCCGGCGCCGACAGCGCCTGCCAACGCCGCCGCGCCGAGCACCACGGCTGGCTCCGGCGAGGCGCCCTCGCCCGAGGGCGGCTACGCGACGGGCGAGCGCAAGAGCCGCGGTTCGAACGTGCTCGGCGCGATCGCCAAGCTCAAGCAGATGAAGGGCTGACGGGAGCGCCCGCAGCGCCGCTATCCTGAGGCGATGAGCGACGTCCGCACCGACCGCTGCCCGCTCTGCGGGCAGGACAACGCCTGTCGGATGTCGGCGGCTGACGGGGACCCTGCCGCTTGCCAAGGCTGCTGGTGCCGGACGGCCGCGATCCCGGACGCGGTCCTCGCGCAGGTCCCGGCCGCGGCGCGCGACCGCGCCTGCATCTGCCGCCGCTGCGCCGCGGGCGAGGCGCCTGCTGACGGCGTGACGCTGACCCGCGACCCGGGCGGCCGGGCGGCCGTCGCGTTGACGCGCGGCGACGACCGCGTCGTGATCGCGCGCACGGGCGCCCAGGTGCTGTCGTGGCGACGAGGCGAGGAGGACGCGCTCTGGACCGCGAGCGAGGCTGTCTACGCGGACGGCGCGGCGGTTCGCGGCGGGGTCCCGGTGGTGTTCCCGTGGTTCGGCAACCACCGCGAAGACCCCGAGAAGCCCGCGCACGGCTTCGCGCGCAGCCGCGAGTGGCGGGTCCTCGACGTCGCGCCAGCCGCGGTGACGTTCGCGCTCGGCGACGACGAGCAGACCCGCGCGCTCTGGCCGCGCGCCTTCCGCCTCGAGCTCGAGGTCGCGCTCGACGACGCCCTGCACATCAAGATGCGCGTCCACAACCCCTCCGGCGAGCCGCTCTGTTTCGAACAGGCGCTGCATACGTACTTCGCGGTCGGCGACGTGCAGAGCGCGTCGGTCTGCGGCCTCGAAGATGTCCCCGTGACCGAGCACGCGCGCGCGCCAGAAGCCGACTGGGACCCTGGCGCGCCGGTTCGCTTCCGCGCCGAGACCGACCGCGTGTTCCAAGGGGCCCCGGATCGGATGACGCTGCAGGCGCCGGCGCTCGGCCGGCAGGTAGAGCTGCAAACAGCTGACGCGCGATCGACGATCGTCTGGAACCCCTGGCCCGCGAAGACCGCCCGCCTCTCCCAGATGGCGCCCGACGACTGGCGCACGTTCTGCTGCGTCGAGACCGCCAACTGCAAGGAGAACGCCGTGACGCTCGCGCCCGGCGCCCGGCACGAGATGGCGCTCACGCTGCGGCGCTCTCAGCGCGCGCCGTCCTGACCGCCCGCGCGCCCCAGCCGGACGAAGTGCGCGGGGCGGTTGGTGGTGACCATGTGGCACCCGCGTCGCAGACAGCGGCCGAACGCCGCCTCCTCGTCGACGGTGTAGGCGCAGAGCAGCCTGCCGGAGTCCAGCACGCGCCGCGCCGCAGCATCTGTCAGCCGGCGGTGGCTCCAGTGCACGACGCGCGCGCCGGTTCGCTCGAGGTCATCCAGCCGCTCGGGGCTGGGATCGTCGCCGCCGAGCGCGCCGAGCAGCAGACGCGGCTCGAGCGCGTGGAGCTGCTCCAGCCAATCCCAGTCGAACGACTGCACCAGCACGTCCTCGACCGCGTCGAGCCGGCGCAGCTCGTCGGCCATCGCGCGGGGATCGCCGCTCTTGTGCTCGATCATGGCGACCGCAGGCGCGATAGCCGCGAGCGCCTCCTCGAGGGTCGCGACCCGAGCGCCAGCGAACTCCTGACCGAACCAGCTGCCGGCGTCCAGCTGCCGCAGCTCGGCCAGCGTCAACTGATCGACCCGCGCGCCGGAACGACCAAGCTGCCCCTGCGCGTCGGTCGTGCGATCGAGCGTCGCGTCGTGCATGCAGACCCAGACGCCGTCTTTCGACTGGCGCACGTCGAACTCGACCATCTGCGCGCCCGCCTCCACTGCCGTCCGGAACGCGACCTCGGTGTTCTCCGGGCAGTCGGCGCTCGCGCCGCGGTGCGCGACGACGACGTAGGGATCGACGCGCCGCAGCCGCTGGAGCGGCTGCGACGCCGAGCATCCCCAGCACGCCATCGCGAGCAGCAGCAACGCGGCCGACCTCGTCACTCGATCTCGGCGAGCAGCGCGCCGGCGGCGACCGCCTCGCCCGCGGAGACCGCGAGCTTGGTCACCTTGCCCGGCCCGTCCGCGGACAGGGGGTTCTGCATCTTCATCGCCTCGAGGACGACGAGGATCTGGCCTTCCTCGACCTCGTCACCGACCGCGACGCGCACGTCGACCACCACGCC
>CAZTQF010000016.1:0-13574 GCA_964615255.1 uncultured candidatus Brocadiaceae bacterium
GCCTCGGCGACGAGCTCCGTGGGCGCGAGGCTGCGGGCCTGCTGGTCGCGCATCATGCGGCCCGCGATCTGGCGGAGGCTCTCGTGCATGACGGGAAATCGCTCGCGGATCCCCTCGGAGGGCTGGGGTTCGGGCTGCTCCATGGGGGAGAGGATGGCCGCACGGTCTCCGCAGCGCGGCGGCCTCTGCCGCGACCGCCCCGCAGCTCGTGCGATCGCGCGGTTGCCCGGGCCGCGCGGAGCCCCGATGCTCTCGCCCATGCCGCGCAAGTCTACCGACGAACGGATCGCCGAGATGAAGGTCGGCTCGGTCTACCCGTACTACGTCGAGAAGGTCGTCAAGAAGGGGCGGACCGAGGCGGAGCTGGTCCAGGTCATGCGCTGGTTGACCGGGTTCACCAAGGCGCAGCTCGAGCGCCAGCTCGCCAAGGGCGCGACGTTCGAGGAGTTCTTCGCGAGAGCGAAGCTCAACCCCAACGCGGGCAAGATCACCGGCGTCATCTGCGGCTACCGGGTCGAGGACATCGAGAACCCGCTGACCCAGAAGGCCCGCTACCTCGACAAGCTCGTCGACGAGCTGGCGCGCGGCAAGAAGATGGAGAGCATCCTGCGCAGCTAGCGCGGCCGCGCGGGCTCCTCGCCCGACCGCAGCGCGCGCTGCTGCGCGTCGCTCAGTCCGTCTGCGAACATGAACTTGTAGGCGCCGTGGTAGCGGCAGTGCAGGCAGCGTGGGTCCATGCTCACGCCGGCGGCGCCGTGCAGGCGGCACGTGCGCAGCGCGCGCATGCCCCAGCGCGTATGGCAGCGCTCGCAGTGCGCGCCCGCTTCTGCCTCGTGGTCGGTCGGCTGGGGGGCCTTGAGCAGCGCCGCGGTCAGCGGCGCCGACAGGTCCTGCTTGTAGAGCTGGCCGTGCTGCTGGTTGCGCTGGCGCTCGTTCTTCGCGCCGGCGAGCGCGGCGGTGATCTGCGCGTGCAGGTCCAAGACCTCGACGTGGAGTTGCTGCATGCGCTCGGTGGCGGCCGCCCGGTACCGGTCGAGGTCTTGCTCTCGCAGCGCCGTGCTGCGCCGCTGCGGCGGCGACGGCAGCGTCGTCAGCCAGATCATCCGGTCGGACGCTGCGTGGAGCGCGGAGACCAGGCGGTCGAGGTTGTGCGCGAACGCAGCGAGCGGGGTCACGGGGACCCCGCCTGCCGCCGGGCTCATCGCCCGCACCTCGTCGCGCCGCGGGGCCTTGTGCATGGCGTCGCTTGCGCCGAAGGAGAAGCAGATCGCGTCCCAGCGCCCTGCGCCCAAGAGCTCGTCGAGCCGCTCGAGCGCGGCCCCAGTGGCGAGGTGGCCGAGCGGCGAGCGCACGATCTCGGCCTTGCCCTTGAGCGCGTTCTGGGCGTTCTGGAAGTGGTTGTTGAGGCCGACGTCGCCGATCAGCAGCACGCGCGGCAGCTGCGCCGCGTCCTCGGTTTGCGCGGTGAGGGCCGCCGCGAGCAGCGCGGCGGCGAGCGCGCGCACCCTCACGCCTCCTTCCTCAGCGCGGTCATCGCGCCGGTGCTGTCCGCGAAGCGCTCGACGGGCACGTCGACCGCGCGCAGCATCGAGACGAACAGGTTGGCGAGCGGCACCTTGTCGTCGCCGACGAAGCGGTGCAGCTTGCCGTGCTCGAACCCGAGGGCGTCGCCGCCGGCGACCTGGATCGGGTAGTTCTGCGTGTTGTGCGCCTGGTGGGGATGCGCCGAGCCCCAGAGCACGACGGTGTGATCGAGCATGTCGCCGTCGCCTTCCTTCGCCGCGCGCAGCTTGTCGAGGAAGTAGGCGTGCTGTGCTGCGCGCCACCGCTCCCACGGCCCCGAGACGTCTGCGGGCCGCTTGTGGGAGATGTCGTGCGTGTTGCCCTTGTAGCCGAACAGGTAGTTGGCGTAGTTGCCGACCTCGTGCGCGGTCGACTGCTCGCTCTCGGTCATGAACGTCGCGCAGCGCGTCAGGTCGGTCTGCAGCGCCAGGAACATCAGGTCGTAGAGACCGCGCACGAAGTCTTCGGACTGCTTGGGCGTCACGTCGAGCCGCAGGCCGGACGCGTCGACCTCGGGCATCGGCGCGTGGGTCCAGCGGTCGATCCGCTCGATCCTCTTCTCGGCGTCGCGCACGGACTCGAGATACTCGCCCATCTTCTGTTGGTCGGCCTTGCCGAGCCTGCGGTCGAGCGCCTTGGACTGCTCGAGCACCAGGTCGAGCACGGACCTGCGGGTCTGCAGCTCCTTGCGGACGTCCTCGAGGTCGCGGCCGGCGTAGGGCCGGAACATCCGGTCGAAGATCTCCCTCGGCTTGTGCATCGCCGGGATCGGCTTGCCCGGACCCCGGTGCGACAGCGTCTTGGCCTGGCCGTAGCTGCCCGTGCCGCCCTCCGTGCCGAGCACCAGCGACGCGTAGCGGGTCCGGTCGCCGTGCGCCTGGGCCGCGACCTGGTCGACCGAGATGTTGTTGGTCTTCTCCTGGTCGGCCATGTCCGCGCCGGTCGCGAACACGTCGCCCGAGCTGTGGCCGCCGAGGCGGTGCCCGCCGGCGTGGTCGAGGCCCTGCAGGTAGCTGAGGCGGCTCCCGAGCGTCGCGAACGGCGCGCTCGACCGGTTGAACGTCAGCGGCCCGGGGTCGCGGCACGGCCACCAGCTGTCGTCGTGGTGCGGCTGGCTGAGGTCGGTCACCCCGCTCGGGCCGTTCGGCATGTAGGCGCCGTACGAGAAGTAGGTGACCACCAGCCGCTTCGGCCGCGCCGTCGCCGCGGGCGTCACGGCTGCCATGCTCTCGAGCATCGGCAGCGCCAGCGCAGCGCCACAGCCGCGCAGCAGTTCGCGTCGATCCAGGTGCCAGGAGCGCATGCTCATCGGTTGCCTCGCTGCAGGAAGGCCTCGGTCGTGCAGACGGCGATCACGAGGTCTCTCAAGGTATATCCGCCGGGTGCGGTGCTGCGGAGGACAGCCTGCACGGTCGGGCGGTCTGCCGACGTCAGCGCGCGGCCGAGCGCATAGGAGAGCAGCCGCCGCGTAACGTTCTCTGCGAGGTCTTCGAGGCGATGCTCGAGCAGGTAGCGCTTGAGGCCCGCCACGCCGTCTACGCGCGTGCCGTCGGGCAGCGTGCTGGCCGCGTCGACCGGGTGCGTCGCCAGCCGGTCGAGGTAGGACCGGTAGCCGTCGAGGTCGGTGTGCTTGCCGCGGTCGAACCCCTCGACGCGCACGCCCGGAGGCGGCACGAGGGGCGCGAAGCGGCCGGTCGCGTCGTACTCCTCGAACGGCACGCCCCACGGATCGAGGCGCGCGTGGCAGTCGCGGCAGCTCTCTTTGCTGCGGTGCGCGCGCAGCAGGTCCTTGAGCGTGACCGCGGTCGCCGCGTCGTCGCCGGCGGACTCTTCGAGGGCGGGCACGTCGGCCGGCGGCGGCCGGACGTCGTCTCCCAGGATCGCCTCCCGCAGCCAGACGGCCCGATAGACCGCGTGGGGTGCCGTGCCGGTCGAGGTGCCGAGGAGCACCGCGCCCTGCGTCAGCAGGCCGCCGAGGTGGTCGGAGGCTGCGACGGGCACCGGCCGCAGCGCGTGGCCCTCGACGCCGTCGACGCCGTAGTGGGCCGCGAGCCGCCGGTTGAGCATGGCGAAGTCCGCGTCGATCAGCTGGGCGACGGGGGCGTTGCGGCGGATCAGCTCGGCGACGAACGAGATCGTCTCCGCCTTCATGGCGTCGCGCACGGTCGGACGGTTGGGCTCCTCCTGGCCGCGCCGCTCGCCGCGCGCGATCGTGTGGAGAAAGCGCGGGAACCGCTCGAGGTTGATCGGGACCGCGCGCTGCTTGTCGAGCGCCAGCCACTGCGTGCAGAAGTCTGCGACGAAGTCCCGCGAGCGCGGATCCGCCAGCAGCCGCTGCGCCTCCGCCGCGACGGTCGCGTCGTCCGCCAGCTCGCCCCGCGCCGCCAGCGCGGTCAGCGCCGCGTCGGGCATCGAGCCCCAGAGGAAGTAGGAGAGTCGGCACGCCAGCTGGTGCTGCGCGTCGCCCCCGCCGTCGTTTCGGTGCAGCAGGAAGTCGGGCGAGATCAGGGCCGTCGCCAGCGTCTCGCGGACGGCCGCCTCGATCGTCGTCAGCCCGAGGCGGTCGCGCACCAGCTCGTAGACCTGCTCGTAGCGCGCGACCTCGTCGTCGGTGACCTGCCGTCGGAACGCGCGCGGCAGGAACCGCGCCAGCACCTCGCGCACGTAGGCGCGCGGGTCCTGCTTGCGCAGGGGGGACTCGTGCAGGATCTGCAGGTGGTGCTTCGGCGGCCAGGTCTCGTAGATCGGCGCCTCGAACTCGATCCAGTCGACGACCGCGCGCGGCCGCGTCAGCGGGTCGGGGCGGTCGTTCAGCGTGCCGTCGTCGAAGGCGTTGATCGGCGTCACCGTGAAGTGGGGCGGCGTGATCACCAGCCGGCCGTCGATGCGGCCGCCGCGCCGGTAGCGGTGCTCGGGCTTGGACGGGAAGTTCTCGATGCGGCCGGTCAGCTCGTAGATCTGCGGCGCGCCGTCGCCACGGGTCAGGCGCAGCGTGCCGACCTCGGCTGCGGGGTCGAGTCCGGACGCGCCGATCCCGACGATGTCGTGGCCGAGCATGATCCGCAGCGGCAGCTCGGTGAAGCCCGCGGGCAGGATCGCGCTCGCCTGGACCCGGATCCGGAACGCGCCGGTCGCGGGCCACTCGAAGACCCGCATGCCGTTGGCCACCGTCCGGTTGCGGTTGCCGAACACGCCCAGCTCGTCGGGCTGCATGGCGGCGGGATCCGGCATGCCCCGCTGCCCGCGCGCCGACCACTGCTGCCGGGTGCGCAGCGGTTCGGGCGGCGGTGACGGGTCGACGATCACCGAGGCCAACGCGCGGCGCGCGTTCTCGGAGTAGCGGTCGAGGTGCTCGAGCCCCATGAGCAGGAACTCCGGGGTGTTGTGCGTCCGGTAGGGGAGCCGCGGGTCCTCGGGCAGGTTGTCGGACAGGGTCAGCTCGACGCCGAGCAGGTCCCGCATCGTGTTGTGGTATTCACGGTTCGTCAGCCGTCGGGTGGTCGCCGCCCGCACCTCGGCGCTCGCGGGCGCGGCGTCGAGCTCTGCTGTGATCCAGGCGGCGATCGCGCGTCGGGCGGCGTCTTCGGGCTGCGGCTCTTCGTTGGGCGGCATCTCGCCGCTCTGCAAGACTTCCAGCACCCGCTCCCACTGTTCGAGGTCTCCGCCGCCTCGCGGTCCCGTCTTCAGCTGGTGGAGGACGACGTCTCCCTTCTGCCTGTCGGCGCCGTGGCATCGAACGCAGTGCGCCGCGAAGAACGGCAGGACGTCCGCCTCGAACGTCGGCGCGGCGCGCTCCTGCGCGAAGAGTAAGCCGGTGGCCAAGAGCGCGCCGAGCAGCGCCGGCGCGTGGGGTGAGCATGTCGTAGCGTCGCGAGGGTAGGGCACCGACATGCAGGCATCCTACGCCATCTCGCTCGGGGCGCTCAGGTCTTGCCGTACCAGAGGATCAGGTCGTAGACCTGCTCCGCGATCGCCGCGGTCAGCTCGAACGTGAAGGTCGCGTTGTCCTCGGTGATCGGGCCGCTGCGCAAGGTGGTGATCTGCTGGCTGTCGCGGTCGAACAGCCCCACGACGAGGCCCGCCTTGCCGAACATCTCGTGCCGGTCCGCGAGCTTGTAGGGTCGCACGGTCAGCGTCTTGCCGTCCTTCAGCTCGCAGCGCCAGCCTTCGGCCATGGGCGCGCCTCGCTTCGTGCCGGTGCCCAAGAGGTGCTCGATCGGGGCGGTGCCCGTTGTCGGACCGTACTTCCACGCGAGCTCGCGGTTGCGCCAGTCGTAGGCCGGGGCAGGCTCTCCACCGCAGGCCGCGATCGCGGCGCAGGCGGCGGTCAGCGCGCCCGCGCGCAGGTAGGTCGAGGTCATTTCCGGAGCGTCCGGGCTAGGGCTCCTTGTTGCAAGGCCGCGCGCGCTGCTTCATCAGCGAGCCCCACGACAGCGCGCAGCCGACGACGGCGAACGCGAACGCGGCGTGGCCGTTGCCCGTTCGCAGCAGGACCACGGCCCAGCCCATCAGCAGGACCGCGGCGACGAGGGCCGGCTCCGGGGACCAGGCCCGGCGCTCAGGCCGCGGGCCGCGAGGCGTGGAGCCGGGCGCGGGCCAAGCCCGTCGGCGCGCCTGCCTGGTCGCGCCCTGCGTGCGGAGGTCGCCCAGCAAGCGGGTCGCCGACGCGACGGCGCGCGCGAGCGTCGAGGCTTCGCGCTCGGCGCTGCGCGCCTGTCGGCGTAGCTCATCGCGCGCTGCGGAAGCGCATCCGACGCACGTGCCTTCGCTGGCTGCGGGCGGGCTGCCGGCGCCGCCCTGCGCTGGCGCGTAGAGCTCGGCGACCAGCTGGTCGAGCGCCACCCAAGGGCCTTCGGTGTCGGCGCTGGGCTTCCTCGGTGATCTCGTTGACGGCATGCGGCAGGGGCGAGCGGACTCGCGGCACCTGCATTGTCGGCGCGAGCGGCCGTCCCCTGAGCAAGACCTCGAAACCGTCGATCCCAGACATGGGTGACGTCCACCGTCGCCGCTCGCTGCGGCGACGTAGGGTCCTCCACTGATCAGATCTCCTCATTCATTCTCGGGGCCGCGCTGCCGAATTTCTCTCGTGCCGGAGGGGGGTGTCGGGGACGTGGGCAGGTGGCCTGCGGGACAGCCCCTAGCCCGGCGCAACAGGAGGAGTGGACAATGACGCAAGATCCGAATGATCCGATGGCGAGCGTCGAGGCCCAGCTCGTCTCGCTCTACGGAGAGCGGGAACACCTCGAGACAGAGCTCGGGGTGTCGGAGGCCGGCGCGCTCGTCGCGATGGTCCGTAGTCTCGAGTCACAGCTCGGGGAGTTCTACGGTCAGCGCGAGGCGGCAGGCGGTGACGAGCAGGAGACCTCGGCGGACAGCAGCCTCGAGCTGCAGCTCGTGGATCTCTACGGCCAGCGCGAGAAGATGCACCGGGAGCTCGGCGCGGCCGACGCCGAAGACGTCGTCGCGATGGTGCAAAGCCTCGAGGGGCAGCTGCGGGACGTGTACCGGGAGCGGGAGCACGACGAGCGCGCCGCGGCGCGCGTCGCGGCGCAGATCCAGAACATCACGGGCGAGCTGAAGGGCTCGCACGCGGGCTCGAAGATCACCTACACGGCGACGCCGGACGGTGCGAACTGGGCCGTGACCTGGAGGACCCAGTAGGTCGCAGGCCAACTTCAGCAGCGAAGCGGTCCAGGCTCACGGCGCGCGCGCGCCGCTTGGACCACGTCGAGAAACCACACAAGTCAGTCAACCGAGAACCGAGGAGAGAACCCAAATGACCACCGTTACCGACAGCCTTTTCGCCCAGGCCAGCAGCATGGCCAAGTCGTCGTTCATCAACGAGAACGAGCTCCGCAACCTGCCGTCGATGACGCGCGCCCAGCTGGACGCGCTCGAGTACGGCGCCGTCAAGGTCGACGACGCCGGCGTGATCGAGCTCTACAACCGCTACGAGGCCGAGCTGGCGAACATCCAGCCCGCCGACGCCGAGGGGAAGAGCTTCTTCACGCAGGTCGCGCCCTGCACCAACAACAACCTGTTCTTCGGGTCGTTCAAGAAGGGCGTCCAGGACGGCGAGCTGAACGTGCTGTTCCCGTACACGTTCACCTACCGCATGCGGCCGACCAACGTGAAGGTCCACATCTACCGCGACGCCGCGACGCGCACCAACTGGGTGCTCGTCAAGAAGAACTGATCGGGAGGCGAAGGCCTTGACCAGCGCGAGGTCTCGGACCGCGCCGGCCGCCGCGGCCAACCCGTGGCGGCCAGCGCTGTACCGCATGCGCGGCGAGCCGCTGCCGATCTACCTGTTCGCGCACGCGACCCTGCCGGGCGCCAGCCTGTGGGCTGGCGCGCGCCGCTGCCTGCGCAAGCTCGCGGACGAGGCTCCGAGCGCCCCGATCTTCGTGCGCGCGTGTGGGCCTGTGTTCCTGCAGCGGGCTGCGGCGGCGCTGTTCAGCGGCCGTCCGCTGGTCGTCGCGGGGCCGGCGCCGCTCGGGGTCGTCCCGTCGGTCGAACTGCACCGCGCTCGCGTGTGGGTGCCGACGGCCGGCGTCGCCCGGGCCGCAGGGGGCCTCGGACTCGCGCCGGTCGAGGTCGATGACCTCGCGCAGGCGCGGTCGCTTCCGCCCGACGAGTTGACCTTGCCCGGTGCCGGCTGGCACGAGCCGGACGTGCTGCGGCGTGTGCTCTCGAGCCTCGTCACCCCGACGCACGTGCGCTGCGCACCGGCGCCCGACGCTGGGGTTTGCGGCTAGGGCACAGCCGCGCCCAAGGCGCTCGAGAGTGAGCGGCGCCGAGCGGGCGCCGGCCGCGCGCGCAGCGCCGCTGCGACCCGTGACGTCGCGAGCACGTCCTCGGCGCCGAATCTCGCTAGGGGCATGTCCTGTGCCTGTGCGCGGACCGTCCGCTGCGGGCGGCGGCGCGCGCGACGAGGACAAGCCCGAAGGGAAAATCCGCAGCGAGCGCCGTCGCGTCGCGATCGATAGGAGCCGCCGTTCAACAAGGAGGAACATGATGGAGACCACCGACAAGCAAGTGATCCAAGGCAACGAAGTCCGCAGCGAAGACGTGCGCGCGGCCTTCTCCGAGGCGGCGTTCTGCCAGGTCGTGCAGGAGATCCTCGACCAGTGGGAGAGCGGCACCGCCGACCAGCGCGCTCAGCTCGCCGCCTACTCTGAAGAGCTGCGCGCCGGGATCCTGAGCGCGGTCGAGGACGTCGTCGACGCCGACGACCTGCGCACGGTGCTGTGCCACCTCTACATCAAGCAGAAGTGCGAGTGGATCGTGATGAACAACCAGATCAACTACTCGCTGCTCTGCCGCGGCGTCGCCCTCGAGGACCAGATGTACCGCGCGGCCGTGCTCGCGCAGCACCTCGCGCCGCTCGAGCCGCTGGTCGGCCGCGAAGCGATCGCCAGCATCGCGGACTTCCTGGCGCAGCCGATCTCGCCCGAGCTCTAGGGGGTCGCAGATGTCGTCGCTACGGCAAGCACTTCGTCCGCGCGCGCTGTCCGGCGCAGCGCGGTCCACGGCGGCCGCGTTGCGCGCCCAGCTCTCGAGCGTCGGCGCCGCCGCGCGCCTCGCTGGATGGGGCGGCGCGGCGGTCGCGCTGACGCTCGTGGGGCGCCACGCGCCGTACGGGCTCGCGGTCGCTGCGGCGGTCGCAGCAGGTGCCGGCGTCGCCTGTGTCCGCGCGTGGTCGCTCCGGACGCTAGACGAGGCGCTGGCGCGCCAGTTCGATGCCGACGAGGAGGAGTCGCGTGAGGCGCCGCTGCTGCCGCAGACCACGGCGCGGGTCCGCGCGGCGGCTGCGCAGCAGGGCGACACGCTCCGCGCGCTGCTCGCGACGCTCGAGGACATGCGCGGCAACGCGGGCGAGATCGGCGCGGCGTCCGGCTCGTTGTCGGGCACGTCGATGGTGCAGGCCGTGTCGGTCGAAGAGAGCCGGGGCGTCATCGAGCAGATCGTCGCGCAGATCGACCAGGAGCACGCGCTGCTCGGGCAGGCCTCGGGCCTGTCAAAGGACTCGATCTCGTCGATCGGCAGCGTGCAGTCGGACATGAGCGAGCTGCTGCAGGCGATGGAGGGGATCCACACCTCCAGCGCGGAGATCGCCGAGCTCTTGGGCGTCGTCGACCAGATCGCGTTCCAGACCAACCTGCTGGCGCTCAACGCGGCGGTCGAGGCGGCGCGCGCGGGCGAGGCCGGGCGCGGCTTCGCGGTGGTCGCCGACGAGGTGCGCGCGCTCGCGCAGCGCAGCAAGGCGTCGGCCCAGACGATCAGCGACCGCGCCTCGGCGGCGCTGGGTCGCGCCCGCGAGGGCTCGGCGATCGCCGAGCGCGCCGGCAAGAGCCTGGACCGGCTGATCCAGGGGACGGTCGACGTCGGCGGCGCGCTGGATCAGATCGCGGCCGGCGCTGACCAGCAGCGCGAGTCGGTGCAGCTGGTGACCAACGCGATCGCCCAGCTCGACGGCGCGTCGCAGACCAACGCCGTCAGCGGCGAGGAGCTCGGCGCGGCCACCGAGAGGCTCAACGAGCACCTCGCGCGGCTGCAGGAGCTCGCGTCGCCGATGACCGCTGGCGCCTAGGTCGGTCCGGCCGATCCGCGTGATCGGTGTTGGCCTTCGCCGCGCGGCCGTCCTACCTTCTCTGCGCAAGGCCCGGAAGCTCCGGGCCGGATTGCTGTTACGAGGGCGGCTCTGCGAGCTAGCCCGTGCGTCGATGATCCGGGTCGCAGAACTCACCAAACGTTTCGGTCCGACCGTCGCCGTCGACCGGGTCTCCTTCGAGATCGAGCGCGGCGAGGTCGTCGGCTTCCTCGGGCCGAACGGCGCCGGCAAGACCACGACCATCCGCGTCCTGACGGGCTACCACCCCGCGACGTCGGGGCGCGCCGAGGTCGCTGGGTTCGACGTGCAGCGGCAGTCGCTCGAGGTGCGGCAGAACATCGGCTACCTGCCGCAGGAGGTGCCGATCTATCCCGACCTTCGGGTGGTGGAGTACCTCCGGTACCGGGCCGAGTTGAAGGGCGTGCCCGCCCGGGAGCGCCGCGGCGCCGTCAGCCGCGCGATGGCCAAGGCCGGCATCGAGGACGTCGCGCGCCGGCTCGTCGGCCACGTCAGCCACGGCTACCGCCAGCGGGTCGGGCTCGCCGACGCGCTGGTCGCCGACCCGCAGATCCTGATCCTCGACGAGCCGACCTCGGGCCTCGACCCGAACCAGCGTCGCCGGGTCAAGCAGGTCGTCCGTGACCTCGCCGCCGAGCACACGATCCTGTTCTCCAGCCACATCCTGGGCGAGGTCCAGGACGTCAGCTCACGGGTCATCGTGATCCACCGCGGCACCGTGCGCGCGGACGGTCCGCCGGCAGACCTCGTGGCCCGGAGCACGCGCGCGCAGCTGCGGGTCACGGCCCGCTGCACCGCGGAGCAGCTGCGCGCGTGGGTCGAGGAGCTGCCCGGCGTGGTCGGGGCGACGCTCGCCGCGCACGGCGAGCAGCCGGCGTCGCTGCGCTGCGACCTGGAGCCTGGCGCAGATCCGACGACCGCGCTCGGCGACCGCCTGCAGGCCGCGGGGGTGGCCGTGCACGAGCTCCGCCTCGAGCTGCCGACCCTCGAGGAGTACTTCTACGCGATCACGGACGGCCAGGACCAGCAGCTCGACGGCGACGCCAGGGAGGGCGCGGCGTGAGCGGCACCCTGACGACGCTCAAGAAGGAGCTGCTGTCGTACGCGGTGAGCCCGGTCAGCTGGATCATCGCGGTGCTCTTCTACCTCGTCCGCGGCTTCGAGCTCTACGCCGCGGCGCTCGGCTTCGCGATCTACCGGGCCGACCCCAACCAGTTCCCGGGCGCCACCTACGGCGCAGGCAGCACGTTCTACATGGTGCTGCTGGTCCCCGGCATCCTGACCATGAGGTGCTTCGCCGAGGAGCGCCGCACCGGCTCGATCGAGACGCTGATGACGGCGCCGATCCGTGACGTCGAGGTCGTGGTCGGCAAGTGGCTCGCGGCGGCCGTGTTCTTCGCGATCCTCTGGCTGCCGAGCGTGCTCGTGCTGCACGTGCTCGAGTACGGCCCCTACTTCGACGCGGACATCTCGTTCGGCCCGGTGTTCGCCGCCTACCTCGGCATGTTCCTGCTGAGCGGTATGCTGCTCGCCTTCGGCTGCTTCGCGAGCAGCCTGACCGAGAACGTCCTGCTCGCTGCGATCCTGACGATGCTCTTCACCGGGCTCTTGACGCAGGCCTCGGAGTTCCTCGCCCAGTACGCGGGCGCGCTGCGCGAGAGCTACTACGTGCGCGAGCTGCTCGCCAAGCTGGACGTCTACGGCAACTTCAGCAACTGGTTCGCGCGCGGCCTCGTCGACACCAGCCAGGTCGCGTTCTACGTCGGCGGGATCGGCTTCTTCCTGTTCCTGACGTGGACGAGCCTGACCTCGCGGAGGCTGGCGTGAGCGGCCGTCGGCTCGGGGTCTGGGCGAACCTGCTGGTCAGCGCGGCGCTCGCGCTGGCGGTCTGGGTGCTGCTGGTGTGGGTCGCGTCTCGCCCCGGGCTGCGCGCGCTCATCGACCTGACCCCGCAGCGCAGCAACTCCGTCGACCCGGTCACCGAGGAGCTGCTCCTGGCGCTCCGTGAGGAGGAGGCCGAGGTCGAGTTCCACCTGTTCCGCCAGCAGCTGCAGGGCCAGGCTCGCAACGGCGCCGAACAGCAGGTCCTCGCGATCCGCGGACGCCTCCTGGAGCAGACGAACCTGCTGCTGCGGCGCTACGTCGCGATCGGCGGCGAGAACGTCCGGCAGTTCGACCACGCGCCCTTCGAGGACACGGCCGCCTATCGGGAGGCGGCGCAGCGCTTCGGCTACACGGCCGCCGACAACGAGGCGCTGGTCGTCTCCGTGCAGCGCGCCGGCAAGGAGCCGCGGTTCCGCAAGCTGTCCCTGGTGTCGGACCTCGCGGTGATCGAGATGCCGCAGCAGCAGCAGGGCCCGGTCAAGCGCGCGCTGGTGCCCGTCCTCAAGGACTACGAGGGCGAGAAGGCGATCACTTCGGCGCTCAAGGGCCTGCTCGTGCAGGGCAACCCGGTCGCCTACATCGTGAAGGGCTACTCGTCCACGATCGACCTCGGCGACAGCTCGTCGCTCGGCTACGGCCAGTTCGTCGACGCGCTGGTGCGAAACGGCTTCGAGGTGCGCGAGCTGCAGCTGCGCAGCGAGGGCGGCGTGCCCGCCGACGCCTCGCTCGTGATCGTGTTGGAGCCGAGCCGGGACTTCGTGTCGCGCGACGCCGACGCGCTGTTCGAGTACATGCGCCGCGGCGGCCGCGTGTTCCTCAACTACGCGTGGTCGGCGATCGCCGACCTCAACCCGACCGGCGGACGCTTCGGCGAGCTGCTCGGCTTCGAGCTGAGCCGCCAGCCGGTGTTCCACCGCATCCCGTCGCGGACGCCAGGCGGCCCGAGCCTCGACGGCACCGGCGAGGTCGCCAACCTCGGCCTGCTCGCCAACCCGCTGCACCCGACGACCAAGCGCCTCGCGGAGAGCGGCCGCCCGCTGCAGGTCTATCTCGCGCGCGCGCTCCGGGAGCGCGAAGGCGCGCCGCAGAACGTGCGGCGCGAGGCGCTGCTCAGCACCGGCGCCGAGGGCTGGCTGGCGGTGCCCGGCTCCGACGGTCGGCCGGACTACCGCGCGCCGGCCGTGCGGCTGACCTCCTACATCGTCGCCATGGCCTGTGAGGTCGACGTCCAGGGCGAGCCCGAGGGCGCTGCCGGCCGGACGGGCCAGGCGGTGCTCGTGTCGGGTGCGTTCTGCAACAACGCGGGCATGCGCTTCTTCGGGGACTTCGCGCTCAACATCTGCAACTGGCTGGCCGAGCGGAAGGTCCTGCTGGACATCGAGGGCGCGCGCTACGAGGTGCGCAGCCTCGACGTCCAGCCGCAGCAGATGGACCGCGTGTGGTCGCTGCTGGTCCTGTGGGTCCCGGGCGTCTTCCTGGCGCTCGGTTTGGCCGT
>CAZTQF010000017.1:0-13442 GCA_964615255.1 uncultured candidatus Brocadiaceae bacterium
CGTATCCTGCGCCGCCCCGACCTCATGATCCATCTCCGCGACGTCCAGAAGAGCTACTCGAGAGGGGAGCAGTCGGTGCTGGCCTGCGCCGTCGACCGGCTCGAGATCGCCCCCGGGGAGCAGGTCGCCCTGGTCGGCCGCTCCGGCACCGGCAAGACGACCCTGCTGCACATCCTCGCGGGCATCCTGCGCGCCGACCGCGGCGAGGTCGAGATCGTCGGCGAGCGCCTCGACCGGCTCGGGGAGGCCGCGCGCGATCGCCACCGCGGCCGCCACATCGGCATGGTCTACCAGACCTTCAACCTGCTGCAGCCGTTCTCGGCGCTCGAGAACGTGCTGATGGGCGCGCTGTTCGGCCGGGGTGCCGGCGGCGACGCGCGGCTGCGCGCCGAGGCGCTGCTCGAGCAGGTCGGGCTCGGCGAGCGCCTGCACCACCGGCCCTCGGAGCTGTCGGTCGGGCAGGTGCAGCGCGTCGCGATCTGCCGCGCGCTGATCAACGACCCCGAGCTGGTCCTGATGGACGAGCCCTTGGGCAACCAGGACAAGGCGACCGGCGGCCAGGTGCTGGACCTGATGCTCCAGATCGCGACCGACGCGGGCAAGACCGTGGTCATGGTGACGCACGACCCGGAGTCCGCCGAGCGGATGCAGCGCACCGTCGATCTCGCCACGCTTCGCCCGCAGGAGGTGGTCGCGTGAGGCTCGTCTCGATCAGCCTCCGCAACCTGCGGATCCGTCTGGTTGCGACGGTGCTCACGACCCTCTCGATCGTCGTCGCGACGGCGCTCTACGCGGCGATCCTCACCATGGCCGAGCAGACCGAGGCCCGCTACGAGGGCAGCATCGGCGGCTACCAGGCGATCGCCGGGCCCAACGGCGCGAGCGAGCTCGAGCTGGTGCTCAACACGATCTTCAACGTCGGCGAGGCGCCGGGGCTGATCCCGCTCGAGGTCTGCCAGAAGCTGCGCCGCGGCCGCGGCATCGGCCGGCGCAGCCAGGTGCGCTTCGCGATCCCGCAGGCGCGCGGCGACAGCATCAGCAGCTTCAACTTCCCGGTGATCGCGACGATCGACGAGATGTTCTCGAAGTTCGAGTGGAAGCGCGCGCCGCTGAAGTTCGCCGCGGGTGGGCCGTTCACGTTCTCCTACGAGCAGCTGATCGAGATGGCCGAGCAGCTGACGCGCTACGAGAACGCGCTGCGGGCCGAGGTGCCGGTCGCGGAGCGGCCGCAGCGGCCGCAGCTGCAGGAGGCGTGGCGCGAGTGCGTCATCGGCGCGCGGGTGGCCCGGACGCTCGGCCTCGAGCTCGGCAGCGTGGTCACGCCCGTGCACGGCAAGGCCGGCGAGTTCGGCAGCCACGAGCACCCCGAGGCGTCCTGCGAGATCGTCGGCGTGCTGGCGCCGACCAACTCCCCGATCGACTCCACGATCTACCTGCCGCTCGGGATCCACCTGCTGATCGACGGCCACGAGCAGGGGGTCTTCCTCGACCCGCAGGTGGCCGGCAAGAGCCCAGCACAGCTCAGCGCCATGCCGACCGAGGTCGGCCGCATCGGCCTGACCGCGGTGATCGCGGACCCCAAGGACCACATGGGGCCGCAGATCCTGCGCCGCGAGTTCGGCTCGCACCCAGAAGCCCAGGTCGCGTGGCCGCAGGACGTCGTGCCGAAGTTCCTCCGCCAGATCGGCAACGCCGCGGACGCGCTCGCGGTGATCGCGTGGCTGGTGCTGCTGGTCGCCGCCGTCTCGATCACGGTCGCCATCTACAACACGATGAACGAGCGCCGCCGCGAGATCGCGATCATGCGATCCCTCGGCGCCCGTCGCGCCCAGATCCTGACGATCATCACCGGCGAGGCGGCGCTGCTGTCGTTCTTCGGGGCGCTGCTGGGCCTCGCGCTCTGCCACGCCGCGGCCTACGGGCTGCAGGGGCTGGTCGAGGACCTGACGGGCGTGTTCCTCGACTGGTCGCAGCTGCGCCCCTGGGAGCTGTGGCTGCTGGTTGGCGTGACGTCGATCGGCGCCGTCGCCGGCCTCGCGCCGGCCGTCAAGGGCTCGATGACGCAGGTGGCCGACAACCTCGCGCAGAACTACTAGCCTCGTGCGCGCCGCGGCGGCTGCTTGCCGCCAGCGCCGCCCTTGGGGCGCGCGCGCTTCGGCTGCGGCGCCGCTTCGCCGCTGATCTTCTTCCAGGCGCCGTCGGCCTTCTTGGCCTGCGCCTTGGTGTCCCCGCGGCTCCAGGTCTTGCGGGTGTTGCCCCAGAAGCCGTTGTAGAAGAGCAGCAGGCGTCCGTCCTGGACGAGGAACGACTCTGCGTCGACCTCGACCTTGTCGCCGACGCGCATCGCGTACGCGCACCAGCCGCCGTAGGCCGGCTCGTACTTCGAGGGAGACTTCAGGAAGCGCTCCCGGTTCTGCTTGCTGGCGAACCGGTAGGTCACGCCCGCGTGGGTCGCCGTGAAGCGGGCGCTGCCCTTCTGCGCCTTGCCGCCGCCTTCGGCGAAGTAGGCGACCGGGTCGTAGCCCTGGATCGCCAGCTTCTGCTTGTCCAGGTTGTAGTGCTTGGCCGCCGCCCGGGCCGGGGCAGGCTTGGCGGGGCCTCGGTCCTGCGCAGGCGCGGGCGCCGCGGCGAACGCCATCGCCAGCGCGACGGCAGAGAGAGTACGGGTAGGGCGTTGCATCGTGCTCAGATCAGGTTCGGACGGTTGAGCGTGCTGTTACGAGCTGCCCGAGGTCCAGTTTCATGATGATCAGGATTGTTCGTTTCGTCCTGCTTGTCGAGTGGAGAAGCGCTTCCCGCCACGAGATTCGCTAGCGTCAAAGTTCGTCGATCGCCTACACGGTCGCGCTCGCCCATGCCCATCGCCCTCGCTTCTCCGCTCGCAGCGGCGCTCGAGCTCTACCTCCTGCTCGGCGTCGCGTTCGCGGTCTGGTTCGCGCTCGCAGGTGCGCGCCGCGTCGACCCGGTGGCCGCAGACGGCACCTGGGGGTTTCGCGTGCTGCTGATCCCGGGCGCGGCGCTGCTCTGGCCGCTGCTGCTGCCTCGCGCGCTGCGCGGTGGAGGGGCGGCTTGACCCGGGCCCAACGCCGGTGGCACCTGCTCGTGTGGCTCGCGATCCTGCCGGTCGCGATCGCGGTGCTCCTGCTCGCCGAAGCGCAGCGGCGCGAGCCCGCAGGGCTCTCTACGCCGGAGCTTTTGGAGGAGCCGCGATGACCAACGCCTATCGCGCGGTGCAGTGGAACAGGCACAAGCGCAGCTACGATCTCGTCGTCGGGGGCGCGGTCGTCGCGATGATCGCTGCGTTCGTCGGGGGGTCGATCGCCTTCGCCGCGCCGCCCGACGATGTCAGCCCGGAGATCCTCGTCATCCGCGCGCTCGGTGCTACCGCCGGCGCGCTGCTGACGGTGCTTCTCTGCATCGGGCCGCTCGCGCGGCTGGACCGCCGCGCGCTGACGCTCCTCTACAACCGGCGCCATCTCGGCGTCACGACCGCGCTGCTCGCGACCGGGCACGGCCTGCTCGCGACGGTGTGGTACCACGGCTTTGGGGTCGTCGACCCGATCGTGTCGCTGCTCAGCAGCGGCAGCGAGGGCCCTGGCGTGCCCTTCCAGCCGCTCGGCCTCGCGGCTCTGCTGGCGCTGCTCGCGCTGGCGTCGACGAGCCACGACTTCTGGCTGCACAACCTCGGCCCCGTGGTCTGGAAGCGGCTGCACATGCTGGTCTACCCGGCGTGGCTGATGATGGTCGCGCACGTCGCGTTCGGGGCGATGCAGACCGACGACGCCGGCGTCGTGCCGACGCTGCTCGGCGTCGCGGTCGCTTCGGTCTGCGGGCTGCACCTGTTCGCGGGGGCGCGCGCGCGCGCCGCGGACGCCGAGCGCGCGGAGCTGCGCGACGGCTGGCTGGACGCCGGGCTGGCGCGCGAGCTGCCTGACGGCGGCGCCGTGCGGGTCTGCCAGGATCCTGATCATCCGATCGCGGTGTTCCGTGACGGCGACGCGGTCTCCGCCATCGCGGGCGTCTGCGCGCACCAGGGCGGCCCGCTCGCCGAAGGGCGGCTGGTCGACGGCTGCGTCACCTGCCCCTGGCACGGCTATCAGTACCGTCCGCGTGACGGCCAGAGCCCGCCGCCCTACACCGAGAAGCTGCACACGCACCGCGTGCGGATCCGGGACGGCCGCGTGGAGGTCGACCCGCGCCCACAGCCGCCCGGCACCCCGCTCGAGCCAGCGAGGATCCCGTCATGAGTCGTCCAGGAGCGGATCGCGACACGTTCTACGTCGGCTACCTGCCGCTGCCTGCTGCCCTGCGCGGGTTCGTGCGCGTATCCGTCGCGGTGGCGCTGCTGGTGGTCGTCGCCGGGGTCGTCGGGCTCGCGGCAGCCCAGCCCGGCGCGGGAGACGGCAGCTGGGCGGACGACACCGTGACGTTCGAGGGGGTGCTCACGGGCGCGCCCTACCCCATGCTGCACGGCGCCGACCCAGACGATCCTGGCGCGCCGAAGGCGTGGCTGCTGGTCAGCTCGGTCAAGACCGGCGTCGCGCCGCGCGCCGCAGCCGCGCTGGGTGACGCAGCCCAGAAGCGCGTCCGGGTGCGCGGCCAAGCGCTCCGACGCAAGGGCCAGCGCGCGGTCTCGCTGGTAGACGGCGACGACGCGATCACCGTGCTCGGGGACGCGCCTGAGATCGCCGCCGTGCCCGTGGGAGCAGCAGGCGTGTTCGTCGGGGAGATCATCGACCCCAAGTGCTGGCTCGGCGCGATGCGCCCGGGCTCGGGGCTGGTGCACCGCGCGTGCGCCTCGCTCTGCATCCGCGGCGGCATCCCGCCGTGCTTCGTCGGCGGACCGGCGGGCGCGGCGCCGCGCTTCTACGTGCTGACCGACTCCTCGGGCGCGCCGTGCCACGACGCCGTCGCCGAGCGCGCCGGGGTCCTGGTCCGCCTGCGGGGCGACCTCGCGCAGCTCGGCGCAGCCACGCTCCTCCGCTGCGAGCTCGCTTCGATCGAAGATGTGCGCTGACCGCCACGACCCACGCCACCGTCAGGCGCCGCCGGGCGTCGAGGGCGACCCGCGCCGCGCCCCTCGTCTTTGATGCGCCGGCTCGCGTTGTTCGTCGCGTTCGTCGCCGCGGCCGCCGCGGCGTGGGCCTGGTGGCCCGGATCGGGCGGCGCGGGCGGGAGCTTCGACGTGGATGCGATGCTCGCCGGGCTGCAAGAAGGCGTCGCGGCGCCGTGGCAGTTCGCGTGGATCGTCCTCGGCACGTTCGCGCTCGAGGACCCGACGACGGTCGCGACGGGCCTGCTCGTCGCGGAGGGGCATGTCTCGGCCGCGGTCGGCGTGTCCGCGCTGTTCACCGGGATCTTCCTCGGCGACCTCGGCCTCTACCTGATCGGGAGGCTGCTGGGCGCGCGGCTGGTGAACTGGGGCTGGTTGGGGGCGCACGGCTCAGCGCCGCGGCGCGCGCGTCTGCGCGCCTGGATCGAGCGACGCGGGTGGGTGGCGATCGTGGCCAGCAGGTTCGTGCCAGGGACGCGCGTCCCGCTGTACATCGGCGCCGGCGCTGTCGGCGCGCCGGGGTGGAGGTTCGCCCTGTGGACATGCGGGGCCGTGATGATCTGGGCGCCCGTGATGACCGCCTTCGTCGTGCTGCTCACGCGCGCGCCCGGGAGCCCGGTGGCGCGCTTGCTGAGCGTTGGCCCGCTCGGGCTCCTCGGCGCAGCGGTCGGCGCCTTCGTGTCGCTGCGCGTGCTGACGCTGCTGCTCACGCGCGTCGGGCGGTGCAAGCTCGCGGCCGCGGTGGCGCGCCTGTGGCGATGGGAGTTCTGGCCGACGTGGGTAATCTATCTGCCGCTGGTCCCGGGTTGGCTGCGGCTGGCGTGGCGTTACCGGTCTTGGACCGTCTGGACGCTCGCGAACCCAGGCATCCCGCTCGGCGGGCTGGTCGGAGAGTCCAAGGCGGACATCCTCAGGCGGCTCGGCGGGGGCTCGCGCGACGAGGTCTCGGAGTTCGAACGGATCGAGCCTGGGCCGGATGCCCGCGAGCGGCTCGAGCAGCTGCGCGCGGCCGCGGCGTCGCGGGGCTGGAGCTACCCCATCGTGCTCAAGCCGGACGCAGGCCAGCGCGGCTCAGGCGTGCGCAAGATCGCGAATGATGCGGCGGCTGCTGCCTACTTCGACGAGACGCCTGGGCCGGTGCTCGCGCAGCCGCTGTGCCCCTATGGAGAAGAGGCGGGCGTGTTCTACGCGCGCGTTCCGGGCGACCGGGAGGGCCGGATCTTCTCGATCACGGCCAAGCGGTTTCCGGTGGTCGTTGGCGACGGCCGCTCGACCCTGGCGGAGCTGATCTGGACGCATCCTCGCTACCGGATGCAGGCCGGGATGTTCTTGCGGCGTCACCCGGACGCCGGCTGGACGCAGCCGGCCGCGGGCGAGCGGGTCGCGCTGGCGTTTGCGGGCAACCACTCGCAGGGCGTCGAGTTCCGCGACGGCGCGCACCTGAACACGCCGGAGCTGGCGGCGACGATCGACGCGGTCGCGCGGCGCTTCGAGGGCTTCTGCTTCGGTCGCTTCGACCTGCGCTATCGGGACGACGAAGCCCTCAAGGCAGGGCGGCAGCTGACGATCCTGGAGCTGAACGGGGTCACGAGCGAGTCCACGGACGTCTACGACCCTTCGAACACGCTGCTGCGCGCGTGGCGCAAGCTGCTGGAGCAGTGGCGCCTCGCCTTCGAGATCGGCGCGGCGCACCGCGCGCGCGGCGCGACGCCGCCGACGGTGCGCGCGCTGCTGACGACGATCGTCACCTACTACCGCACGCGTCAGGTCCCCGACCTGTCGGACTGATCTCCGGGCGGCTCAGGAGGCGCGCGTGCTGCCACGCGGCACGAGCGGCGAGCGCGCTCGGCGCGCCTCGAGGCTCAGCCGGTGGTGCGCCAGGAACGACGCCGCTCCGTCCGCGCCCAGGTAACGGGCGGCGATCCGGGGCTCGAGCTGCGTCAGGTCGCAGAGCACGAGGCCGTCGACGACGTCGCCGAACGACGGGTCGGTGCTGAAGCCGAGGAACCGCGCGCCCAGCTTCAAGTACTGGCGGATCAGCACGGGCGTCGCGGCGCCGTCCGGCTGCAGCTCCCGCAGCACCGCGTCGACGTCCGCGAGGTCCCTGAAGGCGGCGTCGAACTCCGCGGCCCGCCAGCGCGGCTTCCTCGAGGCACGCACGGGGCGAAGAGGGCGCACGCTCGCGGACTGCGCGGGCGCGCCGTGGCGGCGCTCCAGGTACTGCGTGAGGAGCTGCCGGGAGTTCGGCAGGTACGAGGCGCTGATGCTGACAGGGCCGAAGAGGTAGCGGTACTGCGGCCGCTCTGCGACGTAGGCGCCGATGCCCTTCCAGAGCAGCATCAGCGGCGCGAAGTGCCGCTGATAGTCCGGATGGACGAACGAGCGACCCAGCTCCAGCGCCGGGCTCAGCTCGTCGAGCAGCCCGCGCTCGATGTCGAACAGGCTCGCCGTGTAGAGCCCGCTGTGGCCGCGCTGGGCGAGGATGCGGTCGGTGGCGCCCATGCGGTAGCAGCCCGCGATGCGTCCCGCGCGGTCGTCCCAGACGATCAGGTGTTGGTAGCTCTCGTCGAAGCGGTCGAGGTCTCGGGCGTGGCCGGAGCCCTCGCGCACGGCGCGGAACGCGACCTCGCGCAGGCGTCCGATCTCGAGCAGGCCGCTGGGAATCTCGGCGGCGTCGGCGAGCACGACGCGGAGCGTCCCCTGCCGCGCCAGGGTCCGCTCCGCTGGCAGCGCTGCGAGCTCGGCGTGGACGGCCTCGGACCGCCCAGGGTCGGCGACCGGCACCGCAGCGCCGGGTGCGCGGCGCACAGCGCCGGCAGGCGCGTCCGCGAGCGCGTAGGTCCGAACCCGCAGGAACGCCGAGAGCGCCGCGTTCGTGGGGCAGTCGTTGACGCGGTCGGTCGCGATGGAGCTGCCCACGCGCAGCCGGATCGTCCGGCCGCGGCGGCGGAGCAGCGCCCTCGGCAGCAGCGCGGTCCGGAGCAGCGGATGGACCATCCCGGCCGCGCTGAACACGGGGCCGTTGGAGCCCTCGAAGTGCACCGGGACCACGGGTGCGTGCGCGAGGCGGATCAGGCCGCCGACGCTCGCGTCCCAGTCCGGGTCCGCGACGGCGCCCAGGTCGCGGCGCCAGTGCGAGACCTCTCCGGCCGGGAACACCACCAGGACGTGCCCCGCGCGCACCCAGCGGATCGCTTCTCGCATGGACGCCGCGTTGCTCGCGACGGCGCCGCGCTGGTCGAAGACGTCGGCGTCGAAGATCCGCTCCTCGAGCTCCGGGAGCCGGCGCAGCAGGTGGTTCGCGAGGAAGCGGACGTCGGGGCGGACCGCCTCGAGCAGCGCACCCAGGGCGATGGCCTCCGGCCCGCCGAAGGGGTGGTTGGCGACGACGACCGCGCCGCGGTCGCCCACGGCGCGCCGCAGGTCCTCGCCGCCGCGCTCCAGGCGCATGCCGGACTGCCGCAGGACGCGGGTCCAGAACCCGCCGCCGCGCTCGTCCCCGCAGGCGCGCTCGTAGAGCTGCTGCAGCCCGCGCAGTCCCGCGGCCCGCTCGACCAGCGGCCGGAGCGCGACGCGCCACAGCGCCCCCAGCGACCCGCGGCCGTCGGGCAACCGGAAGAGCTGCGGGGAACGGCCGGTCGACTCCATGGGCTGCGACAAGGTAGAAGAGGAGTCGGATTCCGGCAATGAGCGGGCGCCCCCTCACGAGAACGGCCCCGGTCAGCGCGCTGACCGGGGCCGTCTCCGCCCGCCCTCGTCCGAGAGCGGGCCTGCGGTCGTCGGGCCCTAGTTGCCGAGGGTGCCGCGGACGCCGTTCGACGAGTAGATGTTCGCCGAGTTGCCGAGCGTCAGGCAGATCGACTGCGCGCTCAGCTGCGTGCCGGCGAGCGCCGGGTTGTTCGGGATCGGCAGCGAGACGGTCGACGTCCCGGCGCTCGCGATCCCGACGAGGTCGAGGACCGTCGTCAGCAGGTTGATGTCACAGCCAGGGGCGTTGAGCCCGATGGCGGTGAACGGGATCGGCGCCGCGGCCGCGTCCCCGAAGAACGTCAGCGCGAACGGCGAGACCGGGTCGATGTAGGACGTGGTGAGGTCCCAGTTGGTGCCCAGCAGCGGGCGGTTGCTGTTGAGCTCGAGCGCGCTCGAGTCGAAGCCCTCGAGGATCGCGACGCCGCCACCGTTGAGCGCCGACAGGTCGGTCGCGCCCGGATCGAGGCTCTGGCCGGCGACGCTGTAGCCGATCAGCATGTCCTCGGGGTTGGTGACCTCGATGGTCTCGAACTCGATCGACCAGTTGCCGGTGCCGACGTCCCACTTGAACTGCATGGTGTTGGGCAGGCCGGTGTTCCAGCCGGCGACGCCGAGGTAGGTGACGATCGCTTCCGTGCCGTTCTCCTCGTAGTAGATGTCGCCGCTGCCGCCGCCGCTGGCCGAGTGCAGGTCGGTCCAGGCGTAGAGGCCCTCGAACGCGTTGCCGAGCATCACGCCCACGTCGGGGACGAAGCCGTTGCCGTTCGCGCCTGCGCGGGAGATGTTGCCGTTGGAGCCGACGAAGATGCCGAGGGTGCCGCCGACCGTGGCGGAGTCTTGGAAGTCGTCGTCACCGAGCGCCATGACCGACGCGTTGGGGCCCTGCGCGATCGAGCCCGCGCCGGGCACGACCTGCACCAGGTAGCCGGCGCCCGGGCCGAGGCTGAGGCCGGTGATCATGAGCCCCTGCATGTCCGAAGGCGCCTGGGTCGGGATCACCTCGTAGATCGACGAGAAGCCGACGATGCCGCAGCCGGCGCCGTAGTTGGTCGCGCCCGCGAACGAGCAGCCCGCGCCGACCGTGTTGCCGATGTCGTAGTAGATGTTTCCGTTGAAGACGCGCGGGTTGAAGTTCGCCGTGAACGGGTACTGCAGGCCCGCACCCTCGTAGAACTCGAGGTCGGCGTTCGAGGCGTAGAGCGCGCCCGTGGCCGTGCCGTTGGTGTAGTTGATCGGGAACAGGTTCTGCGTGCCGGTGACGTAGAACGACTGCGTCGCGCCGGCCGGGATGTACTCCTCCACGCAGATGGGCAGCTGCGTCGCGACGTTGGCGCCTTGGCCGACGACGCCGGTCGCGCTGCCGACGAGCGTCCAGTCACCGGCGGTGTTGACCGACGGCGCGTACGGGCCCGGGTTGGTCAGCTTGTAGACCTCGAAGTCGAACGTGCCCGCGTCGCAGTTGATGTCGAAGCTGCGAATCGTGATGCCGGCCGAGTTGGTCGCCACGATGTCGAACATGTTGCCGTCCTGGCCGTTGTTGCTGGCGAAGGTCGTCGTCAGGGGCGACTGCGCCGTCAGCGTCGCCGAGGCGGCGAGCACGAGCGAAAGGAAACGCATGGGTGTGGTCCTAGGTAGGAGAGAGATTCGGTAGAAACGCGGTCTCATGGGTAAGTCCGCTCCATTGTCGTAGAGACTCGCGCGCACAATTCGACCTAGTTCATCTGCGTATCCGAGTCGCGGTTGCTGCCCTGTGCGTAGCCGCAACGGGCGGAACGGCGCACTTTCGGGATAGCTCGCCGTCGATTCGGGAGTCTTTCCACGATCGCTAACGGACCACCGCTCACAACCGTGGAAAGATTCAGCGCACGTATCTCTGCTCGATCGCAGGCAGCATCGTCAGGACGACGTCGGCGACCGTCTGCAGGCTCTGTGCGGACAGCGTCTCGAGCGTGTCGAGCGGCGTATGCCAGTAGGGGTTGCCGCGCAGATCGATGAGGTCGACGGCCGGGATGCCCGCGAGCAGGAACGGGGCGTGGTCGTCCTGCGCGCCCTCGGCGACGCGGAAGAACGAGCCCTCGTGGCCGCACGCCGTGGCCGCCGACCAGCAGATGCGGCGCAGCTCCGCCGTCGAGTAGAGCTCCTCTTGGATGTGGAGCTCCTCGCGGCCGACCATGTCCAGCAGCACGACCGCGGCGATCGGCGCGGCCTCTCCCCTTGCCTCGGCGTCGAGGTGGCGCTGGACGTAGCGCCGGCTCCCGAACAGCGCGCGGCGCTCGTTCCAGTCGAAGTCGAGGCTCTCTTCGCCGTCGAAGAACACCAGCTCGACGGTCGCCGCGCCGCTGCGCGCCCGGAGCGCCGGGACGAGCGCCAGCAGCAGCGCGACGCCGCTCGCGCCGTCGTTGGCGCCGACGAAGTGGAAGTTCTGCTGCGGCAGCGGGTGACCGCTCGTGCACTTGGTGTCATGGTGGCAGGCCAGCACGATGCGCTCGGCCCGGCGACCGGGAATCGTCGCGCGCACGTTGCTGAACGTGATGCGCTCGCGGCGATCGGTCCAGGTGTCGCGCGTGGCCTCGAGCCCTTGGACCTGCAGCTGCTCGACGATGTAGGTGAGCTGCTGGGACCAGCCGGGCTGACCGAAGTAGCGCGGCCCGAAGCCGACCAGCGCCTCGCAGTGCCGGAGCGCGCGTTCACCGAGGCCGTCCGGGGCCCGCGCCGGCGCGAGCTCGAGGGTCGCTTTGCGATCGATGGGACGGCCGTGGACCAGGCCGACCGCGCCGTCGCGCTTGCTGGCGGCCTGCTGCAGGACGAGCGCGAGGCCGGCGACGCCGACGATCAGGCCGAGCAGCAGGGCGGCGCGGGTTCTCGAGGGCGGCGAGGACACGCGCGCCAGTGTCGCCCGCCGCGCCGCCCGAGGCCAGCGCGCAGCCGGCCGTTCAGCCGCCGACGCGCCGGACCTCGTCGGCGCGCCCGTCGCCGTCGACGTCGCCGCGCCGCGGCGGCGCTTCGACCTTCGTCGCCGCGTCTGCGTAGGGCTGGAGCAGGCCGTGGCGGTCGAAGCGTCGGGCGACCACGCGCCCGCCCGGGAACTCGGTCACGAACAGCCGCGCGCCGTCCACCTCATGGACCGAGTGCACCGCACCGACGGCGGCCGACGCCATCCCGAAGAACGGGCCGGTCGTGCGCAGCAGGCCGCCTGCGTCGAAGTGATAGCTCGTGATCGCGCCGCGTCCGGCGGCGTCGGTGCGCCACACGACGACCTCGCTGCGGCCGTCGCCGTCGACGTCGAAGCAGGCGAAGCCCGAGGCGTCCATTGGGGCGACGCCGCGCAGCGTGGCGATCGTGGCGCCGTCGGCCGCGGTGACCCGCAGGTCGCCGGGCGCGTCGCGGCCGCCGCCGTAGAGCGACTGCAGCCCGTAGCGCTCCGAGGCCGAGATCGGCAGCGCCTGGACTTCGCCGGTCTGCATCACCGAGCCGGCCGCGACGCTGTGGCCGAGCCCGAGCACGTGGCCGAGCTCGTGCAGCGCGGTGCCGTAGACCGAGTAGCCGCCTGCTTCGGCGAGGTCCCAGGAGCGCTCGGCGTCAAAGTGCACGAAGGTGCCCGGCGAAGCCGGGCCAGAGTGGGCGACGGTCTTGGCGACGCCGAACGGCTCGCAGGCGCCGTGGTGGCCTCGGCGCCACCCGAGCGTGACGTCGGCGTCGACGCCGGGCGCGGCGCGGACGAAACGCACGAGGCCGAGCTCGTTCCAGGCGGCGCAGGCCGCTGCCACCGCCGCGTCGAAGGCCGCGCCGTCGATGGGGGCGCCGCGCGCCTCCGCTCGCCAGGTGACGCGGTCCACCGACGGCCAGCGCCCACGGGCGGTGAACTGGGTGGCCGCGGCGTCAGCCTGAGGCTCCAGCGCGCCGCCGCCGCCGCACGCTGTGAGCCACGCCGCGGCCGTCAGCAGCAGCAGGAGCTGCCGCAGCAGCCGCGCGATCGAGGGCCGGCCCACCAGCGCTAGAGGTCCTCGAGGAACAGGATCAGCGCCTGTTGCGCGGCCGGGGTCAGCGCTTCGTAGTTGGACCGGACGCCTGCCGCTTCGCCGTCGTGCGCCAGGATCGCGGCGTCGAGGTCCTCGGCGCGCCCGTCGTGCATGTAGGGCGCGGTGTCGCCGATCCCCCAAAGCGGCGGCGTGCGGTAGTAGCCGACGCCGGCGCCCGGCTCGGCCATGCCGCGGAAGCCTGTGGGCATGACGTTGTGCAGCAGCAGGTTCGAGTAGAGCGGCACCGGTCCCATCGGGCTGGGCAGGCTCGGGGTGTGGCACTTGGCGCAGCCGATCTGGGAGAAGACGGCGAGGCCCTCGGTGACCTGCGGATCGGTCGAGCCGCCGCGCTCGGGTGCGGGCAGTTCGTGCAGGAAGTGGGTGAGGTCGTCGACCTCGGCTTGGGACAGCTCCGGGTCGGCCACCGCGTCGCCGTCTGACGCGATCGCGAAGCCGCGGCCGTCGTCGGGCGTGGTGATGCCGAGCTCGTGGAACATCGCGTCGCCGACGAAGTCCGAGATGCGCGGGATCTGCGCCTTCCAGCCGTAGCGGCCGATCTCGATGACGCCGTTCACGGTCAGACGGCGGGCCACGCCGTAGATGCCGTCGCCGTCTGCGTC
>CAZTQF010000018.1:0-13435 GCA_964615255.1 uncultured candidatus Brocadiaceae bacterium
TGCCGTTGTCGAGCGTCTCGAGGACGGCGAACTCGCGCGACCGCTCCTGGAGCAGGCGCGCGATCCGGAACAAGTACCGCGCGCGGTCGTCCCCGGAGAGCCTGCGCCACCCGGGCAGCGCCCGCTTCGCGGCCTGCACGGCCACCTCGACGTCGCGCGCGCCGGCCTGCGCGACCTCCGCGAGCGTCTGTTCGGTCGCGGGGTTGACGGTCGCGAAGTAGCTGCGTGTCCGCGGCCGCACGAACTCGCCCCCGATGAAGAGGTGATGCCGGCTGGCGAGCGCCACGTGGTCGGTCGCCTCCGGCGCGGCCGCGTAGTCCCACGCGCCGCCGAACGTCAGCTCCGGGCGCCGGCGGCCGCGGGTCTTCTTGGGGAGGTCGGCCATGTCAGTCTCGGCTGAAGTCGGTCGGGCGTTGGTAGCTGCCGGTTCGCAGCTTCTCCAGCTGCATGAGCACGTCGTTGAGCAGGGAGCTGGCGCCGAAGCGGAACCACTCGGGCGTCATCCACCGGTCGCCGCAGGTCTCGTTGACCAGCACCAAGTAGCGGAGCGCGTCCTTGGCCGAGCGGATCCCGCCGGCCGCCTTGACGCCCACCGTCCTGCCGGTCTCCAGGTAGTAGTCGCGCACCGCCTCCAGCATCAGCAGCACGACCGGCCGCGTGCTGGCCGGCGCGACCTTGCCGGTGCTGGTCTTGACGAAGTCGGCGCCGCCGAGCATCGCGACGCGGCACGCGCGCCGGATGTTGTCGTAGGTCTGCAGCTCGCCGGTCTCGAGGATCACCTTGAGGTGTGCCTCGCCGCAGGCCTCCTTGACCGCGCGGACCTCGTCGAAGACCCGGTCCTCGCGGCCGCACAGGAACGCGCCGCGGTCGATCACCATGTCGACCTCGCTCGCGCCCGCGCGGACCGCCAACGTGACCTCGCGCAGCTTGGTCCGCCGGTCGGTGCGCCCGGCAGGGAAGCCGGTGGCGACCGACGCGACCTGCACACCCGAGCCTGCGGTCGCCGCGACGGCGACGGGGACCAGGTCCGGATACACGCAGACCGCCGCGCAGCTCGGCACGTCGGCGCGACGGGGCAGCGGACGGACGGCCTTGCTGCACAGGTGCCGGACCTTGCCCGGCGAGTCCATGCCCTCGAGCGTGGTCAGGTCGATCATCGACACCACCAGCTCCAGGCCGCGGGCTTTCGCGCCGCGCTTGATCGACCGCGTCGCGAGGTCCGCGGCGCGCGTCTCCAGCGCGACCGCGTCGACCGGCGGCACCTGGAACGCAGAGCGAGAAGACGGGGGCATGCGGGCGCGTGATGGTGCCGCTTTGCGTGCGCCGAGTCGACCGCGCCGGCGCGCTTTCTGCGGGTAGCCGCGGTCGGTGTCCTTACAGCGGGCCGTCGAACGTGAACGGATCAGGCAGCAGCGCGTCGAGCGTGGTCTCGACGACGCCCTCGCCGCGGCCTGCGAGGGCCACCCGCATCCCCACCCCGAACTCGGCGAGGACCTGCCGGCACGCGCCGCAGGGGCGCGCCGGCTCGTCGAGGTCGGTCACGACGGCGACCGCCTCGATCGCGCGCGCCCCCGCCGCGACCGCCGCGCAGATCGCCGCGCGCTCCGCGCAGATGGTCAGCCCGTAGCTGGCGTTCTCGACGTTGCAGCCGACGAAGACGCGGCCGTCCGACGCGCGCACGGCCGCGCCGACGGCGAACCGCGACGCGGGCGCGTAGGCGTGCCGCTGCACGGCCCGCGCCGCGGCGACGAGCTCGTCACGCTCCGCCGCCGACGCGCTCACGAGCCGCTCCTCGCGCCCCGCGCGCATGATGCTGCCTTCATGGACCAGATCATGGCAGCGCAGGGGCGCGCAGCAAAGCGCGCTCGCTAGCATGACGTCGTGAACCCGCGCCCGCTCGACCCCGCCACCGACGCAGCGCTGCGCGCGCTGGGCGCGTCCGCAGGCGCGCCGCTGGCGGTGGAAGGCGTCCCGCTCGAGGACCTCGCGAACCGGTTCGGAACGCCGCTCTACGTGTTCTCGGCGCAGGCGCTGCGAGACCGACTGGCCGCGGTCCAGGCGGCGCTGGGCCCGCGCGTCGAGGTGCTGTGGTCGCTCAAGGCGAACCCGTCGGTCGCGGTCACGCGGACGCTGCGCGAGGCAGGAGCCGGCGCAGAGATCGCCTCCCTCGGCGAGCTCGAGGTCGCGGTCGCCGCCGGGCATCCACCCGCGTCGCTCCGCTTCGCCGGGCCCGGCAAGACCGACGTCGAGCTCGACGTCGCGCTCTCGCGCGGCCTCGGGACCTTCCACGTCGAGTCTGCTGCCGAACTCCAGTCGCTGGCAGACCTGGCGTCGACGCGCGACGTGGTGGCCGACGTCGCGCTCCGGGTCAACCTGCCGCACGAGCTGCAGGGCAGCCGCATGCGCATGGGCGGCCGCAGCAGCCGGTTCGGGATCGACGCCGCGCAGGTGCCCGCGGCCGTCCGCGCGATCCAGGCGACCCCGTGCCTGCGCCTGCGGGGGCTGCACGTGTACGGCGGCACCCAGGGCTTCGACGCGGCGGCGTTCGTTCGGCACGCCCGCGCCCTCTGCGAGCACGCCGCTGCCTGGGAGCAGGACCTCGGCGTGCGCTTCGACGAGCTCGACCTCGGCGGCGGCTTCGGCGTGCCCGCCTTCCGCGGCGACCCCAGCTTCGACCTGGACGCCGCCGGCGAAGGCCTCCGCGCTCTGATCGCCGCGCACGACCGCGACGGCCGGCGCTGGTTCGTAGAGCTCGGCCGCTACCTCTCAGCGCCCGCCGGCGTCTACGTCTGCAGGGTCGTCCGCACCAAGACCAGCGGCGACCGCCAGCACGCCGCGCTCGACGGCGGGATGCACCACGCGGCGGCGGCGGCGGGACTGGGGACCGTCGTCAGGAGACCGGCGCTGGTCGCCGCGGTCTCACCGCGCGAAGGCGACAGCCGGCCCGTCACGCTCGGCGGCCCCCTCTGCACGCCCGCCGACCAGCTCTGTGAGCACCTGGAGCTGCCGCCGCTCGAAGCCGGCGACCTCGTGGCCGTGCTGCACGCCGGCGCCTACGGCCTGACCTACAGCCCGACGCGCTTCCTCAGCCACCCGAGCCCGGCGGAGGTCCTGCTCGAGCGCGGCGCGGCGCGCGTCGTCCGCGCGCGCGGCCGGGCGTCGGACGCGCTGCGCGACCAGGCGCTCGACTAGCGCCGCGGCCGCAGCCGGGAGTAGCGCGGCGTGTCCGGGTTCTGCTGCTCGTATTCCGGCATCAGGAAGGCGCCGTCGGGGAGCTCCTGCAGCGCGGCGTCGAGGCGCTCGACCAGGTCGGGATCATCCTGCAGCGCCTTGCCCCGCAGCGCCTCGGCGGTCTGCATCGCGGTGATGCTGAGCCCGTCTACCGCGGCAGCAGCCAGCGGCGCGATCCGGAACACCTGCTGCAGCTCGGAGAACGTCAGGTCGAGGTCTCCCGCCTGCAGCGCCAGGCGGGCGAGGCCGCCGTGCGCCATCGCTTCGTAGTGGCGGCCGTCCTCGCTCTGCGTTTGCTCGCGGTAGCGACCGAAGTGCCGCAGCGCGTCGTTGTAGCTGTCCCGCGCGGCGTCCGGCCGCGACCGCCGGCGCTGCTGCTCGGCGGCGACCAGCGACGCGTAGCCGGCGAACCACGGCAGCACCGCGGGCGCCTCCGGCGCAGCGAGCAGCCGCTCGTACTCCCGCTGCATGCGGGCGACGCCTCCTTGCCGGAGCCACAGGCCGCGCAGGCGGTGGTGCAGCGGCGCGGCCGCGGGGAACCGCGCGACGCCCTGTTGCAGCACCAGCTCCGCGTCGGGAGAACGAAAGAACTCGAGGAAGTCGTAGTGGTCTGCGACGTGCTCGGGCGTGCCCAGCGGGTGACGCATCAGCAGCGTGTAGGCCGTGTGCACGTCGCTGGTCCACTCCCCGGGCCACTCTTCCTGGTTGCGGACGGCGTCCTGGATCGCCGCCTGCCGACCGTGCGCGAACAGCTCGAGCAGCTCCTTGGCCAGCCGTCCGGGCGCCTCGGGGGGCAGGTCCGGCATCGCCTCGGACGCCAGCGCGAACGCCTGCCGCCGCTGGCCGCGCTGCGCGCGCAGGACGGCTTCGAGCGCCTTGGGACGCCACCCCGCCGCGCCGGCCGCGGCGGCCTGCTGCAGGTTGCGCTCGGCGTCCTCGAGCAGCAGCGCGCGCTGCGCCTGCGCCAGCCGGACGCCGCCGCGCGCGCGACCGACCTCGACCTCGAGCGCCTGCAGCAGGCTGCTCTCGGCCACGTCCAGGCGCGCAATCGGGTCGTCGGGCTGCTGCGCCAGCGCGGCGTCGCGCTGGGATGCCTGGGCGGCGACGTCGGCGATCCCCGAGTAGGCCGGCCCCACCAGCACGCTCTGCCACTTCTTGCCGTCGATGGCCGAGCTGCCGCTGTCCAGGCCCCGGTGCGCAGTCGCCAGCGTGCGCGCGCGCGTGCTCCGGTCCGCGAAGCGATCCAGCGCGTCGACCAGCCCCGTGCGCTCGCCGGCGGCGAGCGGCCCGCGCAGGGTGTCGGCGATCAGCTCGACGGCGAGCAGGTCGCTTGACTGCTTCATGCCTTCGCGCGCGCGCCGGGCGAGGTCGGGGTCCAGGCCATACGCCGCCTGCCGCAGCAGCTCGAGCGGCACCTTGTCGCCGGCGCCGATGCCGAGCTCCAGCATGCGCGCCTTCAGCGCTTCGCTCGCCTCGGCGAACTCGGCCTCCACCGCCTCGCGGTCGGCGCTGTCCGGGCTCTCGATCCGCTCCTTGAGCGAGCGGTCGCCCTTGACGATCGGCGGCGCCTGGATCTCGCGCTCCTTGATGCCGTTCTCGAGCGAGTCCAACACCGACTTGACGTCCCAGGTGTAGAACACGTCGTAGACCTCGCTCCCGTCCAGCTCGACCATGATGTGCCGCGGCGAGATCCGCTTGCCGTCGAGGAACTTCGCGTAGACCAGCGGCTCCAGCGCGATGTGCTCGCCGCACGTCACGCAGCCGAGGCGAGGACACGGGATGCGGCGGCCCTGGTCGTCGTAGTCGCGCGGGTTGTGGCGGTAGACCGAGGCCATCACGCACACATAAGGCTCGAACAGCTTGGCCACCTCGGGGTCGCGGTAGCGGACACCTGCGTAGTGCTCGCTGGCGATCTCGCCGTCCATGTTGACGCACACCAGGATCGGCTTCTTGGTCTGCTGCGAGAGCCGGACCGCGTCGTCCCAGGTGCGCTGCCAGCGGATCAGCGGCGGCTTCTCCCAGTCTGCCGCAGTCGGCGCGTACCACATCTGCTCGGGCACAAGACCCGGCGGCTGCGGCACCCCCTCCTGCGCGGTCGCGAAGACGGAGAGAATCGACGGGATCAGCGGCAGCAGCGGACGACGCATAGAGCGGAGAATAGCCGAACCGTCGGCCGATCTTGTCGCAGGCTCGTCAACTCAGCTGTCGGCGAGCATGTCGTCCAGCCCGCGCGAGGCGCGCCATCCGCCTGCGAGCGAGACGTCCCGCGGCCGCAGCGGATCGTGGCACTCGACCGCATCGAACGGCACAGCCTCGAGCTGCTGTGCCCGGCACAGGCGCTGGCCGAGCTCCCAGCGCGAGACGCGCTCGGGCCCCGGCAGGTGGAACAGGTTGGGGCCGTCGGGCTCGAGCACGGACTCGACGAGCGCGGCCGCGGCGTCCGCGGCGTGCAGCGGGGTGCGGTACTCGTTGGTGAACAAGCCCATGCGCTGCGCCGCCGCCGCCGCCGCGCGCAGCGACGCGGTCGCGCCCCGGCCGCGCGCGTCCGCGCCGAACAGCAGCGGCAGCCGCACGACCCGTCCGCCGTGCGAGAGCACCTCGCGCTCGCCCTGGGCCTTGCTCGCGCCGTAGGCCGACAGCGGCGACGGGGCGGCGTCTTCGCCGTAGGGCGCGCTGCGCCCGTCGAAGACCAGGTCGGTCGACGCCGCGAGCAGCCGCGCGCCGAAGCGTCGCGCGAGCTCTTTGGGCAGCCAGGCGTTGGCGCGCGTAGCGCCGGCCTCGTCTCGCTCGCACGCGCCCACGCGGGACATCGCGGCGAGGTGGATGACGAGGTCCGGACGCAGGCCCTCGACGACCGCCGAGATCATCCCCGGCGCGAGCAGGTCGACCGCGGCGTCGCCGCCGGATCGAGCCGTGGTCAACGCTTCGTGCCCTGCGGTCCGCACCGCGGACGCCACGTAGCGTCCGAGGAAACCCTCGGCGCCGGTCACCAGGATGCGGATCGCGCCCATGCCTGCCCACATGCTTGCAGGATCGGCTGGCGAGCGAAAGCACGGAGCCCGTATGGTCCCGCGAACGTGCCGCCCGCTCCCGCCGCCTCGACCGCGCGCCCCCAGCGCGTGCTGCTGATCGCCAACCCGATCTCGGGCGGCGGGCGCGGCAGGGACCTCGCGCCGCAGCTCGCGCGCGAGCTGACCGCGCGGGGCGTGCGCGCCGAGGTGTTCTTGACCGCTGCCGCAGGAGACGCCGAGGCGCGGGCCGCGGCCGCGGGCGAAGAAGCGTGGGACGCGCTGGTCGCGCTCGGGGGCGACGGCACCGTCAACGAGGTCCTCAACGGCATGCCCGACCCCACGCGACCGCTGGGGGTGTTGCCCGTCGGCACGGCCAACGTGCTCGCGCTCGAGCTGGCGCTGCCGCGCGAACCCGCGGCCGCCGCCGAGGTGATCGCCGGCGGGCGCACCCACCCGCTCGCGGTCGGGGTCTGCGACGGGCGGCGGTTCCTGCTGTTCGTCGGCGTCGGCGTGGACGGCGCGATCGTTCGCCGGCTGTCGGAGGTTCGCACCGGCACCCTGGGCAAGCACAAGTGGCTCGCGCCGCTGCTGCACACCGTGCGGCGCTGGCCGCAGTTCCGACTGCGCGTGACGTGCGACGGCGGGGCCCCGGTCGACGAGGTCGCCAGCGTGCTCGTCACGCGTGTCCGCACCTACGGCGGCATCATGACGCTGCCCGACGCAGACCGGGACAGCGGCGAGCTGCACGTGCTGATGTTCCACATGCGCTCCCGCCTGCCGTGGCTCGTGCACGGCCTCCGCGCCGTGTTCGGCGGCCTCCGACCCGGCCCCCACCTGACCGTGCGGCGCGCGCGCGAAGTCCGCGTCGAAGGCGCGGCGCCGTTCCAGATCGACGGCGACTTCGGCGGCGAGAGCCCGCTGCACGTCGGGCTGCTGGAGCAGCAGGCGCGCATCTTCGCGCCCGCGTGAGCGATGCTCGCCAACGCGCCCGCGGCGCGGTTAGCATCCGCGCATGAGCGAAGCGGCGGTGCAGTGCGTGCGGGTCGGCGACGTGGCCTTCGGCGGCGACGCGGGGTTCTCCCTGATCGCGGGGCCGTGCGTCATCGAGGGTCGCGACCACCTCCTGCGGCACGCGGAGGCCGTCACCGCGGCCTGCCGGTCCGCGGACGTGCCGGTGGTCTTCAAGAGCAGCTTCGACAAGGCGAACCGGACCTCGGGCGCCGCCTTTCGGGGCCCGGGCCTGGACGAGGGGCTCGCGCTGCTCGCCGAGGTCAAGCGCGACTTCGACGTGCCGGTGCTCACCGACGTGCACGAGGCCGGCCAGTGCGCGGCCGTCGCCGAGGTCGTCGACTGCCTGCAGATCCCGGCGTTCCTCTGTCGTCAGACCGACCTGCTGTTGGCGGCCGCGGCGACCGGCAGGGTCGTCAACGTGAAGAAGGGCCAGTTCCTCGCGCCCGAGGACACCGCCAACATCGTCGCCAAGCTCCGCGACGCCGGCGGCGGCGACGTGATGTTGACCGAGCGCGGCAGCTCGTTCGGCTACCGGACGCTGGTCGTGGACTTCGCTGGGTTTCCGACCATGCGCAGCTACGGCCAGCCGCTGGTCTTCGACGCGACCCACTCCGTGCAGCGGCCGGGCGGCGCGGGCACCTCTACCGGTGGGGATCGGGCGAAGGTCCCGTTCTTGGCGAGAGCCGCCGTCGCGTGCGGCGTCGACGGACTGTTCATGGAAGTGCACGAGGACCCGGACAACGCGCCGAGCGACGGCCCCAACATGCTGGCGATGGAGACGCTCGCGCCGCTGCTGCGGCAGCTCCGGCGCATCGAGGAGGCCGCGCGGGCGACGTGAGCGACCCCGACTTCGGCGAGGCGCGAGACTTCTACACGTTCGCGCCGGAGACCCTCGCCAAGGAGCTGCACGAGTTCGAGCTGCTCCGCGAGCTCGGCAAGGGCTCCATGGGGATCGTCTTCGAGGCGCGTCGCCGCGCGTCCGGCGAGCACATCGCCCTCAAGGTCCTGCCGCCGAGCCTGACCCTCACCGAGCGCGCGCTCGCGCGGTTCCTACGGGAGGGTCGGATCATGTCCCGGGTCGAGCACCCCGACATCGTGCAGTTCCTCGACCAGGGCCGCGGCGGCAGGCTGCACTGGTTCGCGATGGAGCTGGTCTTGGGCGTGACGCTCGAGGAGCGCCTCCGGGTCGGCCCGCTGCCCGTGCGCCAGGCGTGCGAGATCGCCGCCAAGACCGGCCGCGCGCTGCAGTTCGCGCACGACCGCGGCGTCGTGCACCGCGACATCAAGCCCGGGAACATCATGCTCCGCGACGGCGACCTGGACGCGCTCCGGGTCGCGGTCACCGACTTCGGCCTCGCGCGCGAGACCGGCACCGGGTCGATGACCGACAGCGGCGCGATCGTCGGCACGCCGACCTACATGGCCCCCGAGGTGATCCTCGGCGGCGCTCAGGCGTCGGGGACGCTCGCCGACGTCTACGCGCTCGGCGCGACGCTCTACGCGCTGGTCACGGGCTGCGCGCCGTTCGACGGCGCCACCGCCCAGAGCGTGCTCAAGGCCGTCACGGAGCACGCCCCGACGCCGGCGCGCGCCCTGCGCCGCGACCTCCCCGAGCCGGTGCAGGCCGTGATCGAGAAGGCGATGTCCCGCGACGCAGCCCGCCGCTACGGCTCGGCGCTGGAGCTCGCCGAGGACCTCGAGCGATTCCTGCGAGGCGAGCGGGTGCTGGCCCGCCGCGCGGGAGCCGCCGAGCGCGCCGTGCGTTGGTGCGCGCGGCGACCGCTGGTCACCGGGCTGCTGACCGCGCTGCTGGTGCTGTCGCTGAGCGCCGCGTGGCTGGTGCGGGAGCGACACCTCGGGGAGGTCGAGCGCGAGCTCGCCGACGCCGAGCGGCTGCTGGCGCTCGCCTCAACGCGCCGCGACGCGCAGGACCGCCCCCGCACCGAGGCGTCCCGCCGGGAGCTGCTGCAGGACGCGGTCGCCGCCGCATCGGGGGTGATCTCGAGGGACCCGCGCGTGCCGGTCGCGTGGCTGGTGCGCGCCCGCGCCCACCACCGGCTGCGCCAGTTCGAGCAGGCCGTGCGCGACCTGGACGCCGCCGAACGGCTCCGCGGCGCGGCTTCGCCGGAGATCCTCCAGCGCCGGATCGAAGCGCTGCGGCAGCAGGGCGACCCTGCCTCTCTCGATCGCATGCAGCGCGACCTCGCCGCGCTGCTCGAGCTCGACCCGAGCCCGCTGACCCGCGCGCTCGTCGCCGAATTGCTGCTGGAGTTCGCGGCGCGCGCCGGGCGTGCCGAGCGCGCCGCCGCGCTGCGCAAGGTCGAACAGATCCTGACGCCCGTGCGCGACGACTTCGGCCGCGCCGCCGTCGCGCGCGCGCGCTTGCTGGAGATGGAAGGCGCCGTCGAGGCGTCGCTGCGCGCGATGCGGGCGGCGCTGGCGCAGCACCCGGGCGACGTGTTCGTGCACGCCCAGGCCGCGGCGATGTTCGACCGACAGAGCCTGACCGAGGAGAGCGCGCGGCAGCGCGCGTTCGTGCTGGGCATGACGCCCGAAGGCGATCCCGGCGCCACGCCGCCGCCCGTCAACCTCGACGACCTGGCGCGCTTCATGGGCGAGGTCGACCGCGTGCTCCGAGCGCTGGACGCCCCACCGCAGCGGCCGCCGACCCAGCCCGCGGGCCCCGAGCGCAAGGACCGCTAGGCCCCGGCAGCGCCCCGTCTCAGGCCGAGCCCGACCGCAGGCGCGGCCGATGTTGCCGCCGGTTGGGCGGTTACTATGTAGAGTGGCCGCGGCCCGGGACGGGTCCGCTCCCAGCATGAACCACCGGAACCTCTCCATCCTGATCGGGACGCTCTGCCTCGGCATCGCCGTTGGGATGGCGGTCTTCACGCAAGACTCGCTGGCGACGTCGTCCCTGGACGACCTGGAATACCTGCAGCCGCCGCCGGCCGCGCCGATCGCGTCCGGCGAGACCCTGGATCCCGCGCCGGCAGAAGGCGCGTTCCGTCCGAGCGCGGGCCCGGTGGCCGTCGCCGGCGGAAACCGGCAGGAGGACACCTCGGGCTGGACCTCCGGGACCATCCGCGGCGACGTGCAGCTCGCCGTGTCGATCCTCGACAAGCTGGGCTCGATGACGCTGATCGTCGAGGAGATCCGCGTAGGCGCGGACGTGACCCCGCACCGGATGATGCAGCCCGTCGAGCGCGGCCGCGGAACACCTACCTTTGAGATCACGGGCGTGCCGTTCTCGGAGTTCCCCTACCGCGTCACGCTGCACGCCGCCGGCCTGAACTGCAGCGCGCGGACGCTGACCGTCGACGAGGACCAGCCGCTCCACGAGGACGTCGTCCTGACGATCACGCCCGGCGCGCCGTTCTCCGTGCTGCTCCGCGACCAGGACGGTGGCCCGCACCCCGAGGTCGACCTCGTGCTGCGTCCCGTCGGCCTGCCCCACGGCCGGCCGCGCCTGTCCGGCAAGACCGACAACTTCGGCAGCGCCGTGTTCGAGAGCGTGCTCGCGGGACAGTACGAGCTCACCGCGACGCTGCTGGGCCAGCCGTTCGGCAACGCGGAGGCGGTCACGGTGCAGCCGGGCAGCAGGCAGTTCGGCCGCAAGATCCAGGGGCAGGGGCACGTGATGACCGTGCCGCGCGGCGTGCAGCTGGAGGTCGAGATCGGCGACGGCTTCTACGGCCTCGCGAACGCCGAGGTCACCATGGTCCGCACCGACCGGCGACGACTCAAAGAGCTCACCGCCACGACCGACGCCATCGGCCGCGCGCGCTTCCCGCACCTGCAGCCGGGCCAGTGGCAGCTGACCGTCGAGCTGGCGCAGTTCCGTCGGGTCGATCGGATGATCACGCTGAAGCCCGACATGGAGCCGCAGTTCCAGCGCATCAAGCTGGTCCGCGGCCGCTGAACGTGCGCTGATTGCGGCGAAAGGCCCCGGACTTCGCGCCGCCGGAGCGGTAACGTGCTCGGCCCATGGGCCAACCGATCGTCGACCTCGCGACGCTGGATCTGAGCCAGCACGTCGTCCCGGATGAGGAGCTCCGTAGCTGCCTGCCGCAGCGGGACACCTTCCAGCTGCTCGACGGCATCGTGCACCTCGACGTCGCCAACAACGTCGCTGTTGGCTACAAGGACTGGGACGAGAACCCCTGGTGGGGCGAAGCCCACGTGCCCGGCCGCCCGCTGTTCCCCGGCGTCCTGATGATCGAGGGCGGCGCTCAGATCGCGACCTTCCTCGTCAAGCAGCAGTACGGCTGGACCAACGACGAGCTGATCGGCCTCGCCGGGATCGACGGCGTGCGCGTGCGCGGGCAGGTCACGCCGCCCGCGCGCGTCTACTTCGTCAGCAGCATCGCCAAGCTGAGCGGCAGGAGGCTCGCGCGCATGAACGCCCAGGTGTTTTGCGACGGCGCGATGGTGATGGAGATGCAGGTGATGGGCGCGATGCTCTGATCGCCCCGGACGCCCCCGCCGCGCAGCGCGCGGCGCGCTACCCTTGAACGACGTGTCCCCGATGCCGCGGTGGTTCTGGTTGTTGCCCGCGCTGGCAGCGGCCCTGTGGTGGCCGCTGTGGCCCTACTACGCCAGCGACGACTTCATCGCGGTCGCCTACGCCCAGGACCTGCACGCCGTCGCCCACGACTTCGTGGGGCCGCAGTATGCGGCGACCGACGTCTGGTCGTTCTACCGGCCGCTCATCACGCTGAGCTTCTGGATCGACCAGGCGATCGGCGGGCCGTGGCCCCCGGTCGGACACGCCAGCAACGCGCTGGCGCACGCAGGGAGCGCGCTGCTGGTCGCCGTGATCTGGCGGCGGTTCCTGCCCGCGCCGCAGGCGTTCGGCGCCGGCGCGCTGTGGGCGATGATGCCCAGCCACGTCGGCTCGATCGCCTGGGTCGTCGGACGCGTCGACAGCCATACGACGGTCTGGTGCCTATTGTCCGTCTGGCTGTGCCTCCGCTACGTCGAGGGGCGCGCGCCGAGGTGGGCCACAGCGGCGACGACGGCAGGCGCGCTGCTGAGCAAGGAGCTGGCGCTGGTCGTGCCGGCGCTCTGCTGGTGGCTCGCCCTGCTGCGGGCGACGGGCTCGCTCCGGGCCCGCGCCGGGGTCGCGTCGCGCGCGACCTTGCCCGCGTGGCTGCTGTTGGCGGTCTACCTCGCGATCCGGTGGGCCGCGCTCGGCGGCTTCGGCGGCTACGAAGCCAGCGCGTTCGACGCCGCTGCGGCGGCGCGCGGGCTCGGTAGCATCGCGCTCGATCTGCTCGTCCCGCTCCGCTGGATCGGAGCGCCGACAGCCAGCAGCGGGTCGGGTGCCTTGTTCCTGTGGGCGGCGCTGGCGCCCGTCATGGTCGCCGTCTTCGCCGCGTTCGCGGCGAGGCCGCGGATGACGTCGGGGGCGCTGGTCGCGTGGGCGGTCGCGCTCGTGCCGATGGCGTCCTTCCTGGCGGCGTGCGACAACCCCCACAACCTCCGCTACCAGTATCTCCCGGCGGTCTTCCTGGTCGGCGCGCTCGCGGCCGGCGGCAGGTGGGCGGCGCCGGCCATCGCGATCGCGTGGCTGTGGCCGCTGGTCGCGGTCCGCGCTGACCAGCTCGGCGCCGACCGCGCCTCGGCGGACCTTCACGCCGAGCTGATCCGGACAGCGCCCGCCGCACCCGCGGGCCCGATGTTCGTCGGCGGCCTGCCCCACGCCAACGCGTCCGGGACCGCGGTCCAGCTCCACTTCGGCGTCGACCGCATGCTCCGCCCCCCGTTCTGCGAGCCCGGCGTCGCGCTCTACGCGTGGCGGCCGCTGCTCCAGCGGCCGGACGCCGCGCGCCTGGACGGAGCCGGCGGCGCCCCGTTCGCGCTGCCCGACGGTTCGACCTGGTGGTTTCCGGAGGCCTACGCGCTCGTCCGCGCCGACGCGCCGCCGACGCTGCCAGCGCTCCCGGTGACCGGCGACCGCGACGAGCTCACCCAGGTCTTCGAGAACTTGATCGAGAACGCCTGCAAGTACGGGCAGAACGGCAAGCGCGTCGTCGTCTCCCTGAGAAAGGGCGAGAACGGCACCCAGGTCGCGGTGCGCGATTTCGGGCCTGGCATCCCCGCCGAGCACGTCCCGCGGCTGACCGAGCGTTTCTACCGGGTCGATCTGGAAGAGAGCCGGCGCCACCGGGGGACAGGCC